>JAKQNL010000112.1 GCA_029565815.1 Spirochaetota bacterium
CCATGTTCTCCGACGAGCTGGCCGAAGCCTTCCTGGAAGGCACCGAGACGCCGGAAATGATCAAAGCCGCCATACGCAAGGGCACCATAGCCGAGCAGCTGGTTCCCGTGTTTGTTGGCTCCGCATACAAGAACAAGGGCGTGCAGCTCCTGTTGAACGGCGTTATCGACTATCTGCCGAATCCGACGGAAGTCAAAAACATTGCGCTGGACCTGGACAACAACGAAGCGCAAATAGAAGCCATAGCTGACGAGAAAAAGCCGACCATAGCCTTGGCGTTTAAGCTAGAAGACGGCCAGTACGGCCAGCTTACCTACGTGCGCATCTACCAGGGCTCGCTTAAAAAGGGCGACGAACTTATTAACACCCGCGCGCGCAAGAAGTTCAAGGTTGGCCGGCTGGTGCGCATGCACTCTGCATCCATGGAAGACATCAACGAGGGAACGCCCGGCGACATCGTAGCCCTCTTCGGCATCGAGTGTGCTTCCGGCGATACCTTCTGCGACCCGTCCATCAACGTTGCAATGACCAGTATGTTCGTACCGGAACCGGTTATATCTTTGGCCATCAATCCCAAAGACAAAAAGAGCGCGGATCAGATGTCCAAGGCCCTGAACCGATTCACCAAAGAAGACCCGACCTTCCGCACCTACGTGGATCCTGAGTCCAACCAGACCATCGTGCAGGGCATGGGCGAATTGCACCTGGACGTGTACATCGAGCGCATGCGCCGCGAGTACAAGTGCGAAGTAGACACCGGCATGCCGCAGGTTGCATACCGCGAAGCCATTAGCCAGCGGGCGGATTTCTCCTACACCCACAAAAAGCAGACCGGTGGTTCCGGTCAGTACGGCAAGGTGGGCGGCTACATCGAGCCCTGCGAACTGCAGTACGAGTTTGTCGACGCGGTTAAAGGCGGCGCGATTCCCAACGAGTTCATCCCGTCCTGTGACAAGGGCTTTAAGGAAGCGGTCAAAAAAGGCTCGCTTATCAACTTCCCCGTGGTTAACGTGCGCTGTGTGATCAACGACGGCCAGAGCCACCCGGTAGACTCCTCCGACATCGCCTTCCAGCTTGCGGCCATTGGCGCATTCCGGGAAGCGTACGAGAAGGCAAAGCCGGCAATACTCGAGCCGCTCATGAAGGTAACGGTAGAAGGCCCGACCGAGTTCCAGGGCAACATATTTGCTTCCGTGAACCAGCGCCGCGGCCTCATAACCGCAAGCACCGAGGAAAGCGCTTTCTGCCGCGTGGAAGCCGAAGTTCCCCTGTCGGAAATGTTCGGATACTCCACCGTACTCCGATCCCTTACCCAAGGCAAGGCGGAATTCTCCATGGAGTTCCTGAAGTACGGCAAAGTGCCAACCAGCGTTTCCGAGCAGCTACGCAAAGAATTCCTGGACAAGAAGAAAGCCGAGCAGGGCCGATAATCACAAACCCGGCGTTTGCGTAATGGCAGCGCCGGGTTTATACTTGAGACAGGAGGGCAAACAAACGGCCATTACCGGCCACGACAAGACCCCATGCCTGCCTCCCTATCACAGCTTTTGGAAGGAGCCCCCATGCTGAAAGAGGAACTTGTCAAGAAAAGCCCTGTCCGCGTTCTCGAAAAGGGCATTGAAGGCGGACTAAAACCCGGCAACATTGGCGTTATAGCAAGCCGCAAGGGCATAGGCAAAACGAGCGTTCTGGTTCAGCTTGCGCTGGACAAACTGATGCAAGGCCACAAGGTAATACACGTTTCCTTCACCACGCATACCAGTTACGTAATCTCCTGGTATGAAAATATTTTTACCGAAGTTGCAAAGCGCCGCAACCTGGAAAACTACAGCGATGTCCATGAAGACTTGGTAAAAAACCGCGTCATCATGAACTTCAACCAAGACGGCGTAAGCACCGACCAGATGCTTAAGTCACTGCGCGCCATGATAGTGGACGGTGGCTTCGATGCGAGCGCCATCATAGCGGACGGCTTTGACTTTACCTGCGCTCAGCCAGAAAACTTCGCGAAGATCCATGCATTCGCTCAGGAAATGAAGCTGGAATTCTGGTACTCCTGCACCATGATAGGCGAGGAACCCCTGTCCGACAAAACAAATGTTCCGGTTATGCTGCGCGATTTCATGAAGTACATAACCGTACTCATAGTCCTTGAGCCAAAGGTGGAGTACATACACTTTGTGGTGGTAAAAGACCATGGCCGCATGAATCCGGAAGACTTGCGCATTAAACTGGACGCAAAAACCCTTCTGATAGCGGAAGCATAACAAGCCCCGCGTTTCTAAAAAAGCCCGCGAAAGCGGGTTTTTTTTATACTGTTTTAGAAATCCCAATAAGCTTCGGGGCACGAGCGAATCCCTACCTAGTGTTATGAAGATTTGGGGTACTATGCAGCTATTTCTTTTTTCTAGAAATAGTTACAACACTTGCACCAGGAGTATCCGCCCCCAGGCCTACCCGTTGCTTGTCTCTGCAGCTTTGCTAGTAGCCCATCCCAAAGCTTCGTAACACTACAGAAGTATTGCTAGTACCTATTCTGGTATTAAAGTACCTGATTGACTAAACTCTAAAACAGTAGTACACTTTTCCTTGTGCTCAGTGTTAGAGCACGCAAGAGCCTTGTTACAGTACGGGAGGCAGGAATGAAAAAGCATGTCGCGGCCAATGTGTCGTGGGTAGGCAAAGTAGACTGGGAGCTGTCCAAATTCCATGGTGATGAATATTCGACTCACAAAGGTTCCACCTACAACAGCTACGTTATAGAAGAAGAAAAAACTGTGCTCATCGATACCGTATGGGCACCCTATGCACAAGAGTTTGTAGACAATCTGGAAGCAGAAGGCCTTTTAGCAAAACTGGATGCGGTAATAGCCCAGCATGCGGAGACCGACCACTCCGGCGCTTTGCCAGAACTCCTACGACGGCGGCCGGATCTGCCGGTGTACTGCACCGCTAACGGCATCAAAAGCCTCAAAGGCCATTACCACCAGGATTGGGATTTTCATCCGGTAAAAACCGGTGACGAGTTTATGCTTGGAAACGGCAAAAAGCTTGTGTTTGTAGAAGCGCCTATGCTCCACTGGCCCGACAGCATGTTCAGCTACATGACCGGCGACGCCATACTGTTTTCGAATGACGCTTTCGGCCAGCACCTGGCTACCGAGCGCTTGTTTAACGATCGTGTCGATCAGGATGTACTATGGACCGAGTGTTTAAAGTATTACGCGAATATTCTGACGCCATTCTCCAGCCTGGTTAAATCGAAAATCGACCAGGTGCTGGCTCTCAATCTTCCGGTGGCTATGATCGCTACCAGCCACGGCGTTATATGGCGCGACAACCCTACCCAAATTGTACTCAAGTACCTGGAGTGGTGCCAGGAATACAAAGAAGACCGGGTTACTATTTTATGCGACAGCATGTGGAACGGCACCAGGGCTTTGGCCGACGAACTGGCACGAGGCATATCGGATGCGTCGCCAGGTACCACCGTGATGGTGCACTGCCTATCAAAGTTTGACAAAAACGACGCGCTTGCGGATGTATTCCGATCCAAAGCCATACTCCTTGGTTCGCCCACGGTGAATAAGGGAATACTCACTGCGGTCGCTGCAATTATAGAGGAGATGAAAGGCCTGCGCTTCCGCGGGAAAAAAGCAGCAGCCTTTGGTACCTACGGATGGTCGGGTGAATCCGTAAGCGTTTTGTCAGCAGCGCTCGACGCATGCGGCTTTGAGCGTGTTGATGACGGCTTAAAAGCTCTGTGGAATCCCGATGCGGATTCGCTGAAAGCTGCGTACGATTACGGCAAGGCTTTTGCTGGAAAAATCTAAGCCGGGGATTAACCCTCCGGTCCCCGGGAACTGTAAGCTGGCCCCGGGGTCTGACCCTCAGGCCAGGGACTGACCCTGCAGCTGGGGACTGACCCTCCGGCCGGGGTCTGACCCTGTATGCTGGCCTCGGGGACTGTCCCTGCAGCCGGGGACTGTCCCTCCGGGCGGGGTCTAACCCTGTATGCTGGCCTCGGGGACTGTCCCTGCAGCCGGGGACTGTCCCTCTAAGCGGTGAATGGCTTAGCTAAGCACAAACACTACCGTGTCCCGGGTAATGGCTCCACTTGCTATGCAGCTGGGATCACGGTCTGCAAACCGGGCAAGGGCCTGTTCTTTTCTGCGGGAGCCGACCAGAAAGCGCGTGTGCTTGCAGGCACGAATAGCTTCCAAGGTTAGGCTCACCCGCTTGTAAGGATGGGACGGAGCAATGGTATCCACGGTGCGGCCGCTTAAAGGCTTGTGATAGCCGGGAAATAGTCCTGCGGTATGGCCGTCAGCACCTATGCCCAAATAGCATAGATCAAACAAGGTTCCATCTTCCGCAGTAAGTTCGTTGAGTTGTGCATCCATCGTGTAGGCCGATCCAGGACCATCCGGCCACGAAAGTAGCTGTGCCTGCCCGTCGTCAAGAAGCTCCTGGAACACGGATCGCAGCATGGTTTCATTCCGTTGGTCTGCATTGGATACATCGATGCGCTCATCCCCAGGAACCAGAATATATTCCAGGACCTGGCCTTGTTCGTCCACGGCACTTGCCATCGCGCGCGCAAGCTGTCGGTATACTGCTATGGGACTTGTACCGCCGGCAAGGCAGATAC
Source organism: Spirochaetota bacterium (assembly GCA_029565815.1). Lineage (GTDB taxonomy): Bacteria > Spirochaetota > Spirochaetia > Treponematales > UBA12059 > JAKLIU01. The sequence goes on from JAKQNL010000112.1 coordinate 4,652, forward strand.
GCATGGGTGTGTTTCCTTGGAAGCTGCGCGCAAGGGAAAGAAAATCCTTGACCGCGGCGGCAGCCCATGCATCACTAGAAGTAAATCTACGAAACTGTGTCATACGCAAACTATGAATCATGAATCGAAGCTACGCAAGCATAACAAAAATTATGGTATACTCCTTTCATGAACGACGATCTTCTGTTTTCCCGCGGCTCGGAAGACACTATCCTGAGCGATCAAGACCTTCGCGATGGCTTAACGCAGGCACTCGATGCACTTGGGCCAAAAACCCGCGTGTGCGCGTTGCCCCCCGATGGAACCCGAGCTCATGCCCGGGCAGGTATTTTGACCTCACAGTTATACGACTATTACGGATCGAGTCTATCCTGCGTCATTCCGGCACTAGGAACGCACCGGTCCATGGGCCAGGACGAGTTTGAGCGCATGTTCCCCGGCGTTCCTTACAGCTTACACCGGGCTCACGAGTGGCGCACTGGCCTTACAGAGCTTGGTCGCGTTCCCAAAGAATTCATAAGCGAAATTTCCGAAGGCGCTTGCTCTTTTGACTGGCCAGCCCAGATAAACCGGCATATCGTAGAAGGTGGATATGAGCTAATTGTTTCGATCGGACAGGTGGTGCCACATGAAGTGGTGGGCATGGCAAATCATTCCAAAAACCTGTTTATCGGAACCGGCGGCATAGAAGCAATAAATAGATCACATTGGCTAGGCGCGGTGTGCGGCATAGAGCGCATCATGGGCAAACTCGATACGCCGGTTAGGGCGGTTTTGGATTATGCGCTAAAGAACTTTGCGCAAGCGCTACCCATGCTGTGGGTGCTTACGGTGGTTGGTCCATTGGCCGACGGAACCATGGTAACCCGGGGGCTGTTTATAGGAACCGGCCGCAGTTGCCTAGAACAAGCTGCAAAGCTATCGGAAGCGGTGAACATTCAGCACCTGGAAAAGCCCATTGAACGCGCGCTTGTTTGGCTGGATCCAAGCGAGTATCGCTCTACCTGGCTGGGCAACAAGGCAATCTACCGAACCCGCATGGCAATGGCCGATGGCGGCAACCTTACCATTATCGCACCGGGCATACGATGCTTTGGCGAGGATTCTGGCATCGATTCCATGATACGAAAGCACGGTTACTGCGGCACAAAAGCATGCATGAACCTAGTTGCATCGGGCGTTCTAGCCGAGCATCTAGCCGCGGCTGCCCACTTGATACACGGCTCAAGCGAAGGCAGATTTTCGGTAACGCTTGCAGCCGGCGGCTTAAGCAAGGAAGAAGTTCAATGCGTTGGCTACCAGTGGGCCGATTGTAACGACCTTGCACAGCGACTCAAGATAGCCACGCTACGCGACGGTTATAACGACAGCCCGGACGGTCCCTTGTATTTCATAAGGAACCCGGCTCTTGGCCTGTGGTCAGCTCAAAAATGACTTTGAGCACATCAAGCCTGCCACAGCCCCTTGTGTCTGCGCACCTGTACATCTACCAGGCCATCTGATTTCAGCTCCTTAAGTATGTTATATATGGTTATCTTACGCGAAAAGGCGTTGTAGGCTATTGAGTCAGGATACAGGCGACTGTGCAGTTCGCTTATGCTAGAAGGGCGGCCCAATTTTTTAAGGCAGTCTAATACGGCGGGTTTATACATGTACGTCTCTTCAAGGACGCGGTTGAGCGTTTCGCGAATTGCCGTAACGCCTAGCACAGGACAGCCATGGCCGGGAACCAGCGTGCCGATATCAAGCTTTAAAAGCGACTGGAGGTTAGCAACCGAAAGCGCCCACGACGAATCCGAGGACAACAGCGATGCCCCCGGAGAACAGCGGAGATCGAAAAGATCACCGCTGTAGACTATGCCCTCATTTGGAAGATGAAACCCGCAATGGCCCTGGCAGTGTCCATACAAGGCCAAAGGCTTCATAATTCCACAGCCAAAATCATTAGGCATCTTGTCGGAAAAGAAGTTGTCTACCTTTATGTAGTCAAAGGACAAGCCAAGCGTTCTTAAGTGGTTTTTTATCAACACACCAGGGAAAACAAAAAGCTCGGAGCGAAACCAATCAGGATAGTTAAAATAGTATTCGAAAAGAAAATCAGGGTTTCTGGTTAACTTTTCATTATCCTCGTGCATGAGAAAAGCAATACCCTCGCCCTTTTTGGCAAGCTCTTTGGCCATCATGGTGTGGTCAGGATGGGCGTGCGAAAACACGATAACAGCGCTTTCATTTAGATCGACACCATCACTCGACTGTTCGGCCTGCAACCTTCGCCGGTGCGGTCCCTTACTCATGCCCGAATCGATCATAAGCTGTACGTCGCCTTGAATAACCAGAAAATTAGACGAACCGATACCTGGATAGTGGCTAAAGTAGCCATGGCGACTGTAATCCACCCTGTCGCCTTCATAGCAGAACACTGATTCTGATATGCGCATAACGAAAACTCCGATCCGAAAACTACTAGCGTATCCACCGCAATTGTATATATACTAAATTACCATTTCATGGTAGGTGTTTCAGCCTATGCGCAAAGTTCGCCGTGGATAATCAGGGGCAGTTTTGATGATGTGTGGTCTTTCAATGATAGCGCAACTTCCACCGATGGCATGTATGCAGTCGGGTACCTGGCTGCTGCAAAAACGCTAACGTTTGGCGCAAGTATCAGTGTAAGCCCTCCTTATTCCGGTGATAATGCATTAGCCGTCAAGTATAAGCCCGACGGAAGCGTCGCCTGGGCTAGGACCATTGTCGCTGCAAAAGCTAGCACCGTGTACCTGTGTGCAGCCGCAACCCCTGGAGCGCTATATGCTGTTGCCAGGTGCCGCGATCCGGGCGATTACGACTTCGGTAACGGCGCTATTGTCAGCACAAAAGATGAATTCTGCTCGGTGCTCGTCAAGTACGGCGCAGACGGGAAAACCCAATGGGCAAAAGCCCTGTCCGATAAAAAGCTTACCATATCAGACATGGTAAGCGATGGAAATTTTCTGTACCTTGCTGGCGAGTTTAACGGTGCTCTACCTGGCCCAGACGGAAGTTCAATCCCATCGGCTGTAGCATCCCTAAGCGCATGCGTGATGAAACTAGATCTAAAAGGAACCATGCTTTGGGCATCGGGCCTAGGCGATGCAGGGCTTAAGGTTTACTTCAATGGCATTGCCCTTGGTGGCGGTAAGTTATTTGCATGCGGCACCGTTGGAGGCAAAGGTAGCTTAACACTTTCCAAGGAAACATCGATCAGCATCAACACCGCAGGCAAGAATACTGGCATACTTGCGTGCATAGATACAGACAACGGTAGGGTAAGTTGGGCTAACGTTCCTTCAGTAGTAAGCAATAATTCATCGTTCATGAAAGTAGCAGCCACCGATACTACAGTAGCGGTAGTCGGCTCTTTGAGCCAAGGCAGCATGCTACTCGAGAGTGAGGTTGCGCTTTCTGCAGCCGAGAAAAGTAGCGGTTTCATGATTAGCTTTTCTCACGAAGGCAAAGCGATTAAAGCATGGAGCCTAGAGGGTCGGTATTCATATTCAAGTGCAACGGAACTTTCCTATATCTGCGCTAGCGGATCCGGATTTTGGCTTGGAGGGCTATTAAAAAGCGATAACATATACGCTCTGCCAGGCAGCATGGATGCCGTGGTTGATAATTACCAGTGGACCGGCCTTGCATTCAGGCTGGATGCCGACGGCAAGGCTGACCAACTGATAATGGCGGACAAAAGCTCTCCGGGCATGAGCGGCGTAAGCAGCGTGAGCGCGCTGCCTTCTGGAGCCTTATTCATGACCGGCAGCACCTGGGGCATAGGGATGTTCACGCTAAGCCCGGGCATTAGCGTAGAAGGAAGCTCTACAAAAGTTGCCCCCTACGCTTTGTTTCTGCTTCCTTAAGACTAGCGCTTACTTAAGCCGAACAAGGGCCTGGGCCTAGAATCTGCCCAGGTCTTTGTCTCCTCGGCCAGACAGGTTAACAAGCACCAGCTTTCCTGATCCAGCAAGGCGCTTTTGCACCAAAGCCAAAGCATGTGAGCTTTCTATCGCTGGTATTATGCCCTCTTCCCGGCAGAGCATATGGAAAGCTGCAACAGCCTCGTCATCCATGACTGGCTCATAGATTACACGGCTAGAATCCTTTAGGTACGCGTGTTCGGGCCCTATACCCGGATAATCAAAACCAGCGGAAATGGAATATGCATCTACCGGATTGTTGTGCTCATCAACCAAGCAATACGAGTAGCTACCCTGAAACACAACCGGCTTACCGCGGCTCAAGGTGGCTGCAGTACGCAAAGCTGCAACATCGGTGCCGCCCCCTTCTGCTCCGTACAGGGCAACTGCACTTTCATTTAAGAATGCAGAAAAAATACCTATTGCATTGGAACCGCCACCCACGCATGCAACAACTGCATCGGGTAAGCGCCCCTCTGCATCAACAATTTGCGCTCGAGCTTCATCCCCTATTACCGACTGGAACTCACGAACCATAGCTGGATACGGATGTGGACCAACCGCCGAGCCAAGGCAGTAAAAAACATCCGGGTGATCGATATAATACGCTAAAGCCGCATCTACTGCATCCTTAAGCGTAGCAGTGCCAGCATCGGTAGTTATAATTTCAGCACCCAGGAGCTTCATTCTCTCTACGTTAGGCGCTTGCCTTTGTGCATCTTCTGCACCCATGAAAACCGTGCACTCAAGCCCTAAAAGAGCGGCGGCTGTTGCGGTGGCAACCCCATGCTGCCCTGCCCCGGTTTCTGCAATCAGTTTTTTTGCGCCCATGCGGACAGCTAAGAGCGCTTGTCCCAAAGTATTGTTTATTTTATGCGCGCCTGTATGGTTAAGATCTTTGCGTTTTAGGTAAATCCGAGCGCCAAGCCTTTCGGACATGCGCCGTGCATAATATAAAGGGCTTGGCCTTCCAACGTAATCGCGTAGGTACATCCGAAGCGTAGCTCGAAAAGCAGGGTCTACCCGCGCTTCAAGGAAGGCATCCGCAAGGGTTGTAAGTTTCGGCTGTAACACAGGAGGCACGTGCGCTCCGCCATACGGCCCGAACATACCGGTTCTCATAGACTCCATTCGACTAACGGTTGAGTGTACACTTATCATAACAACATCCTTTCAGTGCGGATCAAGCCCGCATGCATCTATTGATAGATACATTATCTGCACAAAAGGATTCTGTCAATAGTAACATGCTGTAATGCTACGAAGCTTATTGGTTCTCTTCCTTACCGTTTCAGACAGAAGAGTGGATGCACTATCCTAGAGTTCATTATTGTAATAATACAACCACAATTATTTATATAGGAAACAATTACAAGTAATTCCCCATAAGCTTCGGGGCACTAAGCAGTTTCATATACCCTCCAGCTGGGATAAACTTATTACTGTAACAAGGCCAGGTTTGCCTCCAGCGCTTTTGCGGGAAGCAGCTCGGACAACGCGGTTTTCACATGATCCAGCGACAGCCTCGGTATCAAGTCGGCGTTGAGTACAGCGGACAGCAAGACCATGTTTTGCATGCGCGGATCGGCCAGATCTGCTCGGTACACTTTATACCCAATGGCTTTTCGTGCGTTTAGCGAAGTTTTGAGTTCGCTCGCTTCCACGGGTTTCGCTTGCCCCATGCGTACGTCGAGAGCCTGCCAGGCGGCGTCATACCAGGCAAGAGATCCGCCGTCCTTGAGCATGGTTACGGCAGCACGCGCAGCTTCGGTTCGTTCCAGGGCAAGCACCAGATCGGCCTGGCCATCCGGCACCAAGGGAGAATACGCTTGGCCTAAACGCAGGTGGCTACTGACCATGCCCCCCCGCTGTGCCAGTCCGTGCGTGTCGCATGCATGAATAGCCCAACCAGCATTCAATGCAGCCTTTGCAAGCACCTGCGCGAGGAGACCAATGCCCTGCCCGCCTACGCCAACCATAAATATGTTAAAGCATTCGCTCATATAAAACCCCTCTGTTAGTTGGATGGCTTGGATGGAACAATCGCCTGGGATGGGCAGGTCTGCCTGCATGATCCGTCGCCTATGCACAAATCTGGATTTACCGTAACCGTGCCGTCGGTAGTGCGTTGGAAACTGGGACATGCAAAGCGTTCCACGCATTCATGAGCTTTGGTGCATACACTCTGGTCTATCTTTACGCGGGCACGCACGTAAGCCGGTTTTCTGGATGCTTCCCTACTAAATTTTAACATACATGGATGCCGGGCTATGATCACCTTAAAGCCTGGCTCGTCTAAAGCCTCGCGTACCATCGCGCTAAGTTCCGACTGCTTGTAGGTATCCACTTCCCGTATGTTGGTAACGCCCAATCCCGTTAACGCAGCATTTACGGACAGTTTTTCGCTTGGGCCGTTAAAATTTCTTCCCGTGCCCGGATGGTCCTGGTGTCCGGTCATGGCGGTGGTTCCGTTTTCCATGACAACAAGGAGAACGCGGTGGCGGTTGTACACGGCGTTTGCAATACCAGGAAGGCCAGCATGGAAAAAGGTCGAGTCACCTATAAAACAAAGCACGCGGCGCGTTTCGTTGAACAGCGATAAACCGGCGGCGGTAGAGCTACTGTGGCCCATGGACAGAAGCACACGTCCCATGCGGTACGGCGGTAGATGTCCCAGGGTATGGCAGCCAATGTCGGCCACCGTGATATCTTCGGGACCCAGGGCTTTTTTAATGGCGTAAAATGCGGATCGGTGGCCGCAGCCCGGGCACATTTGCGCCGGCCTCGGTGCAAGCGGCTCTAAATGAGCGCGCACGGGTTCTGCCTTAAGCATATCGGGCCAAGCTGATCTAAGCACAGCGGCCGCCTTGGATGGTGTGCACTCGCCCATCGCTTCATCAAGCGAGTAGCGTGACAATATTGTAACATTGATATGTCGCTCGAAGGCCAAAGCCTTACACTGGCCTTCCAGGATAGGGTCCAGTTCTTCCAGCACTTTCACTTCCCGGTGGCTAGCCAAAAACGACGCAACCAGGTTACGGTCAAAAGGATAGACCGAGCCCAGTTTGAGTACATCGGGCTTTTTTTCGCAACCTGACAGCGTATCCATGAGCGAAGCAAAGGGAAGACCAGCGACAATGACACCGCGCTCTTTGTTGCCGTGATCGACAAAACGGTCAAAACCAAGGGCGGGCAAATCCGCTTCCAATGCCGCAAGCCGTTCCAAAGCCCGCTTTTTCATGGGAAAAACACTGGCCGCTATGGGTATGTAGTTTCCACTGTCAGGATTGAAAAGCGGCGTATCGTCCGGCTTGCCTCTATCGGGCAGGGCGGCAAAGCTAAGCAATTCCTTTGCGTGGCACACGTGGGTGGTTAGGCGGAGTATGACGCACATGCGCCGTTCTCTGGCTACTGCCGCAGCTTTTTTGAACATGTCGTAGGCTTCCTGGGCGCTTGCCGGCTCAAAAAGCGGGCAGTATGAAAGCTGGGCATAGTGGCGGTTGTCTTGCTCATTTTGGCTCGAGTTGGCTCCGGGGTCGTCGCCAAGAACAACAACCATGCCCCCAGTAATGTCCATAAGGGGCAGTTGGACAAAACTGTCGGCCGCAACATTAAGCCCTACGCTCTTAAAGAAAACCACGGATAATCGTCCGTTGATAGCCGCACCGAATGCGACCTCGGTTGCCACTTTTTCGTTGAGTGAAAACTCGAAGTAAAACGGCCTTTTTTCCGCATCGATAGAGCGTATCGCTTCGGCTATTTCGGGCGTCGGCGAGCCAGGATACGAGGTAACCACCCGAACCCCCGATTCCACCATAGCCCGTACCAGGGCGACGTTGCCCATTGCAAGCTCGCTATATGCTTGCGGTCGCATAAGCATTTCCCCAAGATCGTTCATGATACCCCCGCGAGCCGGCAGGCCCATTGTAGCTTTACTTCAGCGTAATATGACTATCGCTTATGCACAAGAGGAAACGCATAGAACTTAGCTCTTGCTTAGCAAAGCCTAGTCGATGCATGATACATGCATGAACAATCCGGAAAGCGCGTTCAAACGCCTGTACGATATCGTAACTACCCTGCGGGGCCCCGAAGGCTGCCCATGGGACCGGGAGCAAACTCCAAACAGCATACGGGGCAATTTAATAGAAGAAGCATACGAATGCGTCGAAGCGGTGAACGAAGGAGCAATTCCCCACATCCGCGAGGAGATAGGGGATGTGTTTCTGTTAGCTACCATGTTCGCCGTCATGTACGAGGAACAAGGCGCGTTCGCTGTAGCCGATTCGCTAGATTCCATATCCGACAAACTGGTACGCCGCCATCCTCATGTTTTCGCCGATTCAAAAGCCGACACGCCCGATGCGGTCATTCACCAGTGGAACGAAATTAAAGAGAAGGTAGAAGGACGGCGGAAAAAGGATTCAGCCCTGGATGGCGTATCCAGGGGCATGCCGCCACTAGAGCGATCATATAAACTGCAGAAAGCAGCAGCCAAGGTTGGTTTTGACTGGCCAGACCACAATGGCCCCTGGGAAAAACTGCGTGAAGAGATTTCCGAAGCCCAGGAAGCATGTACCGCGGCAAACCCAAGTCAGGAACGGGTGGAAGACGAAATAGGTGATATTTTGTTTTCTGTGGTCAACGTAGCGCGAGCCCACCATGTGAACCCTGCCCTTGCCTTGCACCGCGCATTGGAAAAATTTTCCACGCGCTTCCGCCACGTGGAAAAACGCATGGCTGAAACCGGCCAAACTATGGAACAAGGCAAGCTGGATGCAATGGATGTATTCTGGAATGAAGCGAAAAAACTGGGGCTATGAGCAAATCACCTACCATACTG
>JAKQNL010000144.1 GCA_029565815.1 Spirochaetota bacterium
AGCATATCCATATCGGCAGGCAGCATAGCCTACGGCGCTTTCATGATGTCTTCCATTATGCTGTTCATTTTGGAAAAAGACCTGTCTGCCCTGCGCGACACGATACGGCTGGTGGTCATCGTGGATGTGTTCACCTTCGGCCTGTTCAAGATCATAGCCCTTGCCCTGGAAAGCCCGGCCATGCAGAACGCCCTGGGCGTACCGGCAAGCGTTTTCAAGCTGTCTTTGGGCATCGTGGTGCTGGGCGGCGTACTCATTGTGCTGGAGCTTTTTATTCTGGTTTTCATGCTGGAATGGCTTAAAACCAGAATAAAGAAACCGGTATGGTTCGCCCTTACCACCGTGCCCCTGTACCTGGCGGTTCTCATCATAGACGGCGTGCTTTTCCCTATGCTCGTGCTTGGTATAGGGCCAAAACTGGGCGTAATCCTTGCAGGCAACCTGAAGAGCAAAGCCTTTCTGGCTATGTCGTACATGCTGCCGCTATGCATCTTTCTAGCAGTCAACAAAAACAGCCTAAAAAGCTTCATCCAGTCGCCCCTTAACCTAAAGCACCTGTTCCTGGTTCCTAAAAGCGACCTGCTGGCAGAAATAGAGCGGCAGCGTCAAACTCTGGAAAGCGAAGAAAAAAATTCCGCCACCTGGCGGAAAGCATCAACGACATATTCTTTTCCGTAGACAAGGCTATGACCGTAACCTACTGGAACAAGACATCGGAAAGCTTTGGAATAACGGCCGACCAAGCCGTGGGGAAAAGCCTCTGGGATCTTTTTCCGCTATCCCTAGAGGAGCCCATGCACTCGTTCATTCTGGGCGTACAGCGCGGCGAAAAAGCTACCCGGTTTGTGCAATCCTACGGCCAGGGCGACGAAGAAACCTCGTTCGAGATTACGGCTTATCCATTCAGGGACGGCACATCGGTCATCGCGCGGGACATAAGCGACGGCTTTGAACTGCACATAGAGGACGACGGCATCGGCTTACCGCCAGATTTCAGCTTTAAGAAAAACAGCCGGCTTGGCTTACAAACGGTAACGGGCATCGTGGAGCACCAGCTTGGCGGCAGCGTTGCAATCATTCCGGCTAGCGGCGCCGCCTTCCTGGTAACCATAAAGCCGCGGGAAAGCCAGAAAACCCTGCCACTGGATTAGGTAGAACCTGCCCCTAACCGCAGCTTCAGTCGCCGGCGGCCATAACGCTGTGTATCCACTTGCGGGACAATAGTCGCCATAAGCCGAAACCAGATTTCGCCAGCTCTTCGGTCATGGTAAGAAGAAATATGCCCCAGGCCGGCAGCTTGAACACAAAGGCTCCAAGCACGGCCAAAGGTACACCTATGCCCCAAATGCCGCCCAGGTCGTACCAGAAACCGAATTTCGTATCGCCGCCCGAGCGGCAAATGCCTACTATAAGGTGAAGGTTAAACACCTTGAACGGGAAGGCAAAAGCTAGAACCACGAGCATGGCGGAAACCTGATACAGCGTGTCCGTGTCAAGTTTGAATAACCAGGGCAGGATAGCGCGCACCGGAATAAGGAGGAGGCCAACAGCCAAGCCGACCAGCGGGGCTATAAACGCAAAGCGGCGTGCCCAGACTTCCGCCACATCCTTTTGGCCTTCGCCTATTTTTTTTCCTATCATGACGGCTGCAGCGTTTGCCGTGCCTAAAAACAGCACCATGGCCAACTGGCTAACCGTATTGGCAACATTGTACGCGGCTATGTGCATCGTGCCAGCCCGGCCGAACACCGCGTTGTACGTGGTAATACCCAGGCTCCAGGTTACCTCGTTTGCGATAACCGGCAGCGTTATGGTCAGAAACCGCGAAACCCACAGCTTGTTCCAGGAGAATAGCTCACGCAGCTTTCCAGCCGTCGGGTAGCGCATGGCGTAAGAGCCTATCCACAAGACCGCAAGCTCCACCACCCGGGAAATGACGGTAGCCCACGCCGCTCCTACCACGCCCATGGAGGGAAAACCGAACTTCCCAAAAATGAGCACCCAATTAAGGAATGCGTTAAGGCCGAGCGACACGACGGTACCCGCCAGTGGCAGCCGCACTTTTTCCACGCTACGCATGGACAGGCTTATGGAGAAACTGGCTGCCGTTGGCAGGTAGCTTATGGCCGCTACCCGTAGGTAGTCTGCGCCCAGCCGTATAACTTCGGGGTCACGCGAGTACAACCCTATAACGCCGCCGGGGAACGCGATGCCGGCAAGCGTGAAGCAAGCGGCGCACAGTATGGCTAGGCTCATGGACAGGCCTACGGTGCGGCGTATGCCGGGCAGGTCTTTTGCTCCCCAGTACTGGGCGGTAAATACCCCGGAGCCCGAGGTAATGCCGAACACAAACAGGACCAAGAGGAAGAACACCTGGTTGCCTAGGCCTACTGCGGCCAAAGGGGCCTCGCCAAGGCGGCCGACCATGACGGTGTCCAGCATGTTCACGGCGGACGACACGAGGTTCTGTAGCGCGATGGGCAGCGCTATGCGTATAAGGTCGGGGATAAATCGGCTGTGGCTGGTTTGGTTCATTGCTCTGGCAGGCTACAGGCTTAGGCGATTGGTGGTCAAGGAGCGGGCATTTCCCGGACAACCCGGTTGCGCCCAAGCTGCTTTGCCCGCCGTTCTGCCTGGTTTGCCCGGTCTATCATCTGCTGGAAAGAGTCATCGGCATGCAACAAACTTGTAACCCCTATGCTGACGGTAACGCCTATGTGCTCCCCGGACGGGCCGCTGACCCCGGAGCGCTCCACAGACTGCCGTATGCGCTCGGCCACTTCGTACGCCGCGTCCGGCGGGGTTTCCGGCAACACGAGCACGAACTCCTCCCCGCCGTAGCGGGCAAACACGTCCATGGTACGTATCGCAGATTTTGTCGCCCTGGCCACCTCGACCAGCACGGTATTGCCGGTAAGATGGCCGTAGCGGCGGTTAAACTCGCTAAAATTGTCCACATCCATGAACAGCACCGACAGATCCCTGTCCATGCGCTTGGCCTTGGAAAATTCCATGCTGCCCAGTTCGGACATGGTGCGGAAATTGAATATACCGGTAAGCCCGTCGGTGGACGACAGCCAGGTAAGCTCTTCGTACAGCCGCGCGTTTTCTATGGCTATAGCCGCCTGTGCTGCGACGGTTTCCAGTAGCTGCACTTGCTTGGAACTGTAGGCGTCAGCCTTGGTGCTTTGCACCGACAGCACGCCCAGCGCGCGGCCGCCATGCAAAAGCGGTACGCCAATAAACGAGCGGCTCGGCTCGCCGCCTGCCCGCAGTATGTGGTAACGCTCCACCATCTCTGGCTGGTCAGCATCCGGTATGTACAGGCTGCCGCGCTCCGCGATGATGTAGCCGCACATGCCCGGGCCGTCGGACAAACGCCTGGTTGGCAAAGTTTTTATATCGCCGTCGTCGTAGAACAGCGGAAAGCTCAATTCTCCGCTGGAATCGTCGTAGAGCGCAATATAGAACGCGTCCAGATCGATGATGCGCTTGCACTGTTCCAGCAAGGCAGCGCTTACCTCCCGGATGCCCCGGCCCGAGGCCAAAACCGTTCCGATTCGATTTAGCGCAAGCAGCTCGCCGGAACGTTGCCGCTCGTCATCAAGGAGGCGCTCCTTGTCCAGCGCGAAGGACACGGTTCTTGCAGCGCTTTCGCACAGGCTTATCTGCCGGGGACGCAGTCTTTGCGGTTTTTCGTAGGACAGGATGAGCGAGCCAAGCAGCCTGCCGCCATGCACCAGGCGCAGGGCCAGATACGATGCTGCGGGAAACTGGTCCAAAAGCTGGCGGCTTACACCTTCCAAGCCATCGCGGTTCTTCACCACCAGGGTCTGACCCCGTTCGGCCATGAGGCGAGTTAGGGTATTTTCACCGGAAGCGAAACGCATGGACAGGTACTCCGCCTGGTGCGGCCCCCATGCGGCCACCGGTTTGGTAATAGCCCGGTCGCCGTCCCACAGCGCTATGTATACGTTGCTTGCGCCGCTCAGCGAAGCCATGGTGCGGGCCAAGGCGTTGAGGGCGGCCGGCAGATCCGGCGCGTCCAAAGCGGCTTCGGTAATGCTGATGAGCCGGTTGAGCATGTTCACTCGTTCCAGCTGCTCCCGGTGCATGAGCACAAGCCAGCACAAGCCGACAAGCGCGACAAGGGAAGACAGAGCTGGAAAAACCCAGGCGGCCACGGTCATGCAGAAACTATAATGCCCCGGGCTTTCATTGAACAGGGTACATTATTCATCATCGCCGTCGGCTTCGTCCGCAGCTCCGACAAAGGTTGGATCCACCGAGCCGCACTTGTCTTTAACCGACTGGCTGAAATTGAACTTCGGCGCCATGGAAGCCGGTTTTGCCGGGACCAACAGGTCTTCCCCGGTTTTTAGGTTTTTGACGATGCGGGCTTTTCTGGCTGCCTGGTAGCGCAGCACTGCACTACCCAGCTTGCCCACGGATACCCGTTCGCCAAGCAGCATGCCGGTTTCCACCATGGACAGAAAATCGTCGATGATACCGCGGGCTACCAGCTGGGTAACCCCGTTCTTTTTTGCCACATAGGAAACGATGGCCTTGGCCGTAAACTGATCCACCTCGCCAGCGCCTTCCAGGGACAGGCTACGGTTCAGTTTGATGAATCCGTTGGTCAGGTACACGGTTGCCTCGCGCACGCGGCGTTCCTGCTCATCAGGACTGGTACCCTGTGGACAGACGGCTATACGGTACAGTGCCGACGATCGCTTAAGGCCCGTGCCTTCAAAACTGGCTGCCTGTTCGAGTTTTGCAGGAGCTGCCAGATTTGCCTTGTCGCTATGCACCAATTCCGGAACATCGACACGCAGCTTAATAGAAGCATATTCGAGCCAGCGGTCCTTGCCGCGCCTGGGCCCAAGGCTGATAAGCGAACCGGAATAGGTAAGGAAGATAGCAGCGCGCTCATCACCTGCCGGCATTTCGTCCAGCTCTTCCATGCCAAGGGCGGATATCTGGCCGGTAAACAGGCGGAACTTGTCGGACCACACGGCGGCCATAGCTTCGCGCGCGGCTGGGTCGCCTGCCTTGCCCGAATCGGCCAGCAAAGCATCCAACTG
>JAKQNL010000155.1 GCA_029565815.1 Spirochaetota bacterium
ACATGTCCGACCGCGACGGCATATCGTTTATGGTACGCGGCGAAGGAGTAACCAGAGCGGCGGTAGGATTCACGAGCGTTCCAGCAGCATCGGCAGAGGCGGAAAGTTCAGTGGAAAGCTACGATCTGGCTGTGCCGGTTAATCCCCGATGGGTGCGCTGGCGCGTTCCATTCGCGCCTGCTGCGGTAGATGCTGGAGCCAGCGGCTTGGTATCGGCTCATGTGCCCAACGCTGCACGGATAACTAAACTTTTCGTGCACGGCTACCGGGGAAATTACCCCGATAAAGGAACCCTGTTCGTGGACGAGCTGGCAGCCTACGAATCCGAGGAGCCTGGCAGGATAGTTAAGATAGGATTACCGCCAGCCATCGATGCAGGAGGGGCGTCTGCTCTTTTGCGAACCGTGTCCGATACGCTCGCGCTCAATCTGGAACGCGTGCCTGGCCTTAAATTGAGCGTACTTGGCGCGGAAGACCCAAAGGCGGCGGCAGAAAAAGCCGGATGCTCGTACTATCTGGAAATTGTGTGCACGGCAAAAGATGGCATGTTTAACGGAAAAGCCACCCTGGTGCAAACCCTGGGTTCCGGCAGGTCAAGGCCGGCGGATTTCCGTAGCCCAGTGGATGTGGACCTGTTCGACGCGCTGGACAAGCTGAGCGAAAGCGTGGTGAACGCCCTAGTTGGCGTGGATCTTGGCTATGAAGCCAGAACGGAACGTAGCGCAGACACGGCAGTGTTCAAGGATCCTATTGCCCAGATGAGCGACTACTGGCTGGCCTACGGTTCCGTTGCGCGGGCGCCGGTGGACGGAAGGCTGCGGGTTGGCGCAAACGGTTTGGTGCTTCTGAACGAGTACCAGGAAGGGCTTTCCTATCTTGCGGTGGATGTCGCACTTGAGGAAGGCACGCTGTGCTTGTACTGGGACTATATGGGCTACGATTTTTGGCGGCGGCTGGAAATCGATGCTGCTCGGAACATACTGCGCCTGCGCTCGTCGTGGAACTTGGAAGAAGCCAGAATGCCATCCGGAACCTTTGCAGGCGGCAAGCAGCTTCGGGTTCAGATCGAGCTTAGTGCCGAGGCTACCGTGGTGCGGATAGGCGGCAAGGAGTTAGCCAGGTTCCAGCCTTCGCCCCGGCCTTTGGGCCGAGCAGGGTTCGGCCTGGACGGATCGGGTAGCGCATGGTTCTTCAACTTCGAATCCAGAAGAATAGTCGGCTCAGCCCAGGATGCACGGACCAGCTTATTGAGCCCCATTGGTGCCATACGCCTCTTGAAATAGAAACAGGGGGGCGTTTGCCCCCCTTGTAGATTCTAGCTTATCGTATGCGCTCTTAGCGGCCGCAACGACCACCCATCTGCCCGCCACGACCGCCTCGGCCACCCATCTGTCCCATACCGCCCATTTGGCCCATCTGGCTAAGGTCGTAATCCTTGCCGCCAACCGTCAGCTTGGTGGTTAGGAAAAAATACCCGCCCACGCCAAAGGGCACGGCCTGCTCGTAGCCTTCCAGTTTTACGGTTGCGCCTTCTTTAAGCTCCGCGATGAAGCCATACAGCATGGCCGGAATGCGGACAAAGTATGTCTTGTCCTTTACCACGATGGCAGGGTGTCCCTGCACCAGGCTTAGCTTGCCCTCAATCTTTACAAGAGTTTGGGTTTCCGTTGCCTGTGGCATAGCCCTCATGCCCTGGGCGGAAACTGCACCAACGGCGATAACGGTTGCAAGCAGAATCAGTACGATGCGTTTCATGCTTAGCTCCTTGTTCCTGTGTAATGCCTGCCATACGGCAAGCTACCGATCCATTGTCGGTACCTAGGTAGTTGCATACTTCGTGCCAAAAAGCACATACAAAGGAAAAATCGTTATAAATAACGCAGATTTTAGGGTTGTGGTGTAGCGCTCGTGTCTCGAAGCTTATGGGTACTTTCCTGCTAACTATTTGTAAGATAATGGTTTACGCTGCAATCGTTGTATTGCATAAAGCTATTTGTCTACGCAGCTTTTGTTTTTGTGCAAGCTATGCAAATTGTCATCCCAAAGCTTCGTAACACCAGAACAAGCTGTAAACGGGAAAAATTTTCCCGTCATGGGATTAATTTTCCAGCGCTTCTGCCGGCTGTTCTGTTGCGTGGCTGGGTTGCAGGAATACCGCATCGATGCGGGTGCCTACACCTGTTTGGCTCGACACATGGAGCTCTCCGGATTGCGCCTCCATAAACGATTTGCACAGGGCAAGACCCAAGCCGGTTCCCTGTTCGCCGTCGGTACCCAGTGTCTGTATGGTTTTTCCCGGCTCAAAGAGGGATGCAAGCTGCTGCTCGCTCATGCCGACGCCTTTGTCCGCGACGGATGCTGTAACGTGGTCCGGTTCGTCGGTGTGGAAATAGACGGAAACATCCGTATCTGGTTGTGAATATTTTATCGCGTTAGAAATCAGGTTGCGTATGACAGTAGACGCGGCGCGGGCATCAGCAAGCGCAAGCCAAGCTCCTTCGGCTACAACGATGCGCATGTTTTTCCGCTCCGCGCTGGTTGCTAATACCTTTGCCTCTTCCCGGGCTATAGCTGCCAGGTCTGAGGGTTCCAGCCTAAACTCCATGCGGCCCGACGCGCTCCGTGCCCAGTCCACCAGGTTTGCAAGCAGCGCGTCCGCCCTATCAAGGCCTTCGGCCAATATGGCAACGCTTTCCCGCTTGTCTTCCAGGTTGCCGGGGTAATCCAGCAGGTGATTCCGCGTGTACCGGGCGGCGCTTGCTATGGGCGCTCGCAAGTCGTGGCCGACGACGGTAATAAGCGCGTCCTTCATGGCTACCAGGTGATTCAGGCTGTCGTTCCTTCGCTGGATAGCCAGCTCGTTGTCGCGCAGCGTCTGCTCGGTGCGTAAGGATATAAGGAAGAAGTAGCCGAACATCTGGAAGAATGCAGCAAGTATAGCCAGGGCATACATGGATGTGTTCATCCGGCCCTGTACTGCAAGCGACAGGGGTATGTAGCCAATAATCACTCCTACCATACGGGACAGGCCCGCAATGGCTATGAGCAGGAAGAATACCGCAGCCGATCGGTAGGGTATTCGGTATGCCGCTTCCGGAGCCCGTACCAGCATGGAAACGGTCCAGCTGGCCAGTACGCCCAACATGCCGGAAAACCACAGTACGCGGAACCTCAGGTCTTCCCCCAGCGGAAAAAACCAGAGCACGAGGCTTATCGGTATCAGTACGAACAGTCCCCGCGGGAAATTGCGCTTGCCACGGAATTCGTACACGGCCTGGTTCATGAGCACCATGCTTGCAATCATGGCAGTATTGGCAAGGCCAAGCACCCAGTAGGGCAGGCCGAATACCTCGCCGCCTGCTCCAAGGGCGCCGAACAGCAACAAAGCCTGTCCTGTTATCCATTGGGATGCGCCGGGGAAACTGCGTTTGGCCAGGTACAAAGCAAGCGAAAAAATGAAGCTGCCTGCATACACCACCATCAGGGCTATGACCAGAGTAGGTGTATCAAGCTGGAACGATTCCATGCCGCGCATTCTAGCTAGGAAGTATAATGTATATTTTCGACAAGTTCATCCGAAAAGAATGTCGATAAAAGCTGCACTATATATAGGGAATCTCTAAAAACCCTATGGTTTTTAAGGTTCCCTTGCGTTTTCGGCCGAAAACGCTGTGTTTTGTAAGGAAGACCTCTAAAAACTGAAGTTTTTAGAGATCCCTTATAGCTTACGAGCTAAAATTACCTTCGTTCAGTCCGTATTGCTCGCCGTGCTCTCCGGCGCCGGAAGGTTCCACATGGACGACAATGTCGTACACGCTGTCGATGCGGGTTTTTATGGCACCTTCTACAGCCTGTGCTATGTCGTGTGCTTCTTTTACCGACAGCCTGCCGTCTACCTCGATGTCCAGGTCTATGTCGTAGCAGGAAGCCAGGCGGCGCACCCTGGTTCGGTGCGGATTGCCGGCGCCCTTAACGGAGCGTACCGCGTCGAACACGAGCCGGTACAGTTCCGGGTCGGCCTTGCCGTCCATGATTTCGTCGTTGGCTTCCTTGAACACGGACAAGGCGGAGCGCATGACCCACAGGCTTACCAGTATGGCCATGATGGAATCCACAAGGGGCGTTCCAAAGATGCGGGTTGCAGCGACGCCAAAAAGCACGGATGCGGACATGATAACGTCGTTGCGCATGTTTTTGCCGTTTGCCATGAGCATGGTAGAGCCGGTTTTCTTGCCCACCGCAAACTGGCTTGCCGCTAGGGCAAGTTTTCCCAGTACCGACGCGCCGCTTACCCACAGGGCAAGCATGCCCGGAAGCTCCCGGGTGCTGCCTTCCCGCAGGCTGTGTATGGTTGACAGCAAAAGCTGGGCGCCGGCAAAAAATATGACAAACGACAGTATGGTGGTCGCGCTGGTTTCCGCCCGGGCATGCCCGTACGGGTGATCGCGGTCCGACGGCTTGGCCATGAGGGCTGCCGCCGCAAGGGTCACCAGGGATATGACCACATCCGTGGACGAGTCTATGCCGTCGCCCAGTACCGCCAAAGAGCCTGCGATCGCGCCGGCGGCCAGTTTTGCTGCGGCCAGTATGAAGTTGCCGATCAGGCTGATCATTGCCGCCCCGCGGACAGCCCTTGTTCTATCGAGCATCGGGCGAGTATAAGCTCTTAACCTGCCCACGGCAAGCCGGTAGGCTTTTGTGCTGTACGTATCGATTTTTCCTTGATAATACCCGGTCTTTGGGCTAGTCTGGTCTTGATGCCCGCGCTGCGGGGATGGAGGCACAGAGATGGCATACAAGCTCGACGGGGCCAAGTTCCAGACAATAGACGAACTGGTGGAGGCTCTGTTTCCCCTGTACTCCGACACGATGAGCGAGGAAGAATTCCGCGCATACGCCGAGAAAAACGCCGAGCAAACCTGACATGGACCAGCTGGACATACTCCTGCCCGATGATTTCCATGTACACCTGCGCCAGGGGCCGGCCATGGCCGCATACGCCCTGCGTAGCGCCGCCCATTGTGGCCGCGTTCTGGCCATGCCCAATGTGATTCCTGCGCCAACCAACCTGCGCGCTTTTTCCGATTATACGCAGGCGGCTCGTACGGCCCTTGCCGTCGGCGGAGCGGAACTCCTACCAAGCTTTAAGCTGATACCGGGCATGGGTGCCCAGGCCGTGCTGGATTGCGCCACAGCAGGGGCTGTTGCCGGCAAGTACTATCCGGCCGGCGCAACCACCAACTCCGCCGACGGCGTGGCCGACCCTAGCCTTGTAGCGCCAGAGCTGGCCGCCATGGAACAGGCCGGCTTGGTTTTAAGCGTGCATGGCGAGGATCCTAGCGCGCCGGTACTGGAACGGGAAGAAGCTTTTTTACCGGTACTGGACAGGATTATCGCCGCCTACCCAAAACTGCGCGTGGTGATGGAGCACCTGTCCACAGCCAGCGCCGTGCGCGCGGTGCTAGCATGGCCCGAGCGGGTTGCTGCAACTATCACGGCCCACCACCTGTGCTTTACCATCGACGACCTGGCCGGCGAGCGCCTGGACTCGTCCTATTTTTGTAAACCCATACTTAAGACTGCCGCCGACCGCGCTGCTCTTATGGAAGCAGCCTGTTCCGGCAGCAAGAAATTTTTCTTCGGTAGCGACAGCGCGCCGCACCCAGCCGAGGCTAAGCGGGCAGGAGCGGCCGGTTCATATTCCGCCCCGGTGGCCATGCCGCTGTTGGCCGGAGCCTTTGAGCAAGCCGGGGCTTTGACTAGGCTACAAGCGTTCTGCTCGGAACATGGTGCTCGCTTCTACCGCTTAGCCCCAGCCCGTAGTTTTCTGCGCTTGACCCGCTCTGACTGGGACGTAGCCCATGAGATAGACGGGGTTGTGCCCCTAGCTGCCGGAAAAACCCTAGGCTGGAAGGCCAGCCGGTGAGTGTATCCAAAGCATGGACCTGGGAAGTTTCCACAGACGATATCTGGAACCATCCGTCGGAGGATGTGTACTACTACGTCGAGCGCTGGAAGGAACTTGGCTTACAGCGCGTTCTGGATCTTGGCTGCGGTATTGGCCGCAACACGATCTTGTTTGCCCGCAACGGCTTTGCGGTATCGGGTTTGGACCTGTCAGCATACGGCATCGAGCAGACCGGGCTTAAGCTAGAGCACGCCGGCTTACATGCTGCGCTGGCCTGCGCCGATATCAACAAACTGCCATACGCAGACAATAGCTTCGATGCCTTGCTTGCCTACCACGTAATATCCCACACCGATTCGGTTGGCATTGTCAATATTCTTAACGAGATGAAACGGGTTGTGAAACCCGGTGGTGAACTATACTTTACACTGTGCTCGAAGGACAGCCCGTCGTTCCAAAACAAGGCTTACGCGAAGCTGGACGAAAACACCGTGCTCAAGGTAGACGGGCCCGAACAGGGTATTCCGCATTTTTACAGTGATGAACAAAGCCTGCCGTACTTGCTGTCCGGCATGACGATACTGAAACTGCGGCATACCAAGGATGTGTTCGAAGGTTCGTACAGCTGGCACTATTTTATATTGTGTAGGAATGACAAGGGCTAAGCTGTTCCGGTAACTGGTTACTAAACAATAACGGCCGGCAGGAATTGCTCCCGCCGGCCGTGATAAAGAAACACGCAGGTTTTACAGCTGCACAATCCTCGAGTGCGTTAGCACCTCGTGGCCTTTTTCGGTGATAAGCACGTCGTTCTCCAGGCGAACGCCGCCCAAAGCCGGGTCGTACAGGCCCGGTTCTATGGTTATGATGTGGCCGGGAGCCAGCACCCAAGTGTTGGTTTCCCGGGTGTTCACCGATGGCATTTCGTGGGCCTCAAGACCAACGCCGTGGCCAAGGCCATGGGGCATGGTGTAATCGTTCTTTGCGAACACAGTTTCTACATGCAGGGCTATGTCGCGGCTTTTGACGCCGGGAGCGCACATGGCCACGGCTTCGTCGTATGCCTTTTGCACCAGGGCCACCATCTGTGCTCGTTTGCCTTCCAGTTTGCCGCGCACAAAGGTCATGGTTACGTCGGATGTGTAGCCGTCCAGTACCAGGCCAAAGTCCAGGATGGACATGCCGTCGCTGCCGAAAGCGGCGCCTGTGTAGCTTGGGAAGGCGTGTATGCCAAAGCTACGGGACGGGCCAGCGGCTATGGTGTCGAAGCCGGTGCGCTCACAGCCTTTTGCGCGCAGTTCTTTTTCTATGAACAGGGCGACGTCCGATTCGGTTTTGAACGCGCCGGATCGAACCTGAGCCTCGATGGCGTCCATCACCTGGTCGGTTATGGCGGAAACACGTCGGTACAGCTCAAGCTCGGCCTGGTCTTTTACCGCTCGCATATTCACCACGGTTTCCTTACAGCTTTCTTCCTGGCAGACAAAGTCGTAGTCGGGGCTGGTTTCCACATACTTGATGTACAAGGGATAGGGCGTGCTGGACGGCAGGTCGATAACGGAACCCTTTGGAATATCCAGCCGCTTAAGCGCGCCTTCAACTGCATTAAATGGGCTGCGGCCAAAGTCGGTGTAGGGCGCGGTTTGGTCGACGCTGGCCATTTTCGCGGCCATGTTCACGTCCCAGGGCACCAACAGGGATCGGGCGTCGGAGGTGATGAACAAGAGGGCGTCGCTTGGGTGGCCGGACAGGTAGCGTATGGACGGGTTCCGGCGGCCCTCGGTGTCCTCGATGACTGCCATGGCAATGCCTCGCTGGGCCAAGCTTGCCGCCAGTTTTTCCCTGCGCGCCTTGTATGCGTTCATAGATCCTCCTGTATGGCGGCCAGCTATTCATGCAAGCGCGGCCGCACGGTGTATCAACTGGATACCGGCTCAGTATCTCCTTAATCTGTACCACAGCGCAATCATTTTCATGCGGAACCAGGTGTAGATACGGAATATGTGCCATGGCCGCCCGGGCAGGTAGTGCAGCCACTCGCTGCCGTGGTCAAACATGGTCTTGGACGGACGGTGGCGTTTTTTTGCGAACACGTCGAGCACGTCGGAACACCACAGGTACAGGCCAGACTCGAAGTTTTTCAGGTTGCGCTGTATCCAGCGTTCGCCGCCGTGTACGCCGCGGCCCACCAAGAGGAGGGTAGGCGTAGCCTTGCGTATGGCTTGAATGATTTGAGGCATGAATGCTTTGGAAACATATCCGGAATGCCTGCCGACTATGCGCAGCTGCGGAAAGGTGTCGCGTATGTTTTTTTCGGCTAGGCCAAGGTGCTTTTTACTGGAGCCGAAAAAGTAGATGGACCGGTTCCAGCGTTCTATGGTAGCCATGGCCCGGATGATGAAGTCAAAGGGCTCGTAGCGCACCGGCTCGCGGCGCTTGATGAACCTGGCTGTGCTGATGATGGAACGCGATATCGGGATGACCAGGTCGGCCTGGTTTACGTATGTGCGGAATTCGCCGGAACGGCGGGCGCGCATAAGGTCGGCCATGGATAAAAGCACCAGGTGGTGGTTGCGGTCGTCGTCGAACAAGGATTTGATAACGTCTTCCAGGTCTTCCGGCTGGACTATGTCCACCGGGACTTTGAGTATTTCTATGCGGCTTACTTTTTCATGGACCATGAGGAACGCTCCAGGCAGACGATGCGGATGGAAGCCACGGCAAATATCGCGGCCGTTTCGGCGCGGAACACTCCGGGTCCCATCCAGGCGGGCCGAAATCCGGCGGCGTCAAACAGCGAAAGCTCGCCGGGGCTAAAGCCACCCTCGGGTCCTATGCATGCAACGACGCGTTCCGGCCCGGAGCTACAATAGCCGTGCAAGGCAGTCTGGGCAAGGGGCGACTCGTGGAAATACAGCCGCAGGCAATATGCAGCATCGGCGTGGCTAGCTATAAACTCCGGCAGCGGTACTGGATCGAGCACCTGGGTGGCTACTGCCGAACCAGATTGGCCCAAAGCCTCGGCCACGATGCGCCTAAGCCTGTCTACCCGGCCGGAGCCATCGCCTTTGGGTACGGAACGTTCGCTGTACACCGGCTGGAGTATAGCCACGCCGGCTTCCGCGGCAGCGCGGGCTACCTCGTCCAGCTTGGTGCCTTTAAGCATGGCCGGGGCCAGTACGATGTGCGGAAGCTGCGGAATACAGGAAGCTCCATGGGCTTGTGCTCTGCTGTTTGTGTACGGCTGGGCTGCCGCTTCTGCGGAGCTTTGCCGTATATCTGATAGCTGTACCTGGCTTTGCTCTCGCGTAGCTTGGCTTACGGCTACAAGGGCACGTGCTGGGCCGGCTTCCAGTAGCGTGCACTGGTGTACGCCGCCCTTGGCATCGATGGCAGGAAACACGCTACCTGGCTGCAGCCGTAAGACCACAACCAGGCGTTTTGCCGCAGAACCTTCCAGGAGGAGGCTTGGCCCCCCGTCCCAGGACGGTGGCAGCACAAATTGGCGCACCGCTACCGCGCTTATTACTTGCCCGTAGCTGCAGCCGCTTCGGTTTGCAGCTGGAGCACGGTTTTTGCAGCCCCCACCAAGGTGCTGTACTGGCCGCTTGCCAACACATCCATGGCGGCTTTGAGCTGCAGAGATCGGAAGA
>JAKQNL010000159.1 GCA_029565815.1 Spirochaetota bacterium
TCCGCGGTGGTTAGGGCACCCTTGACCGGCACCATACTCATTCTTGAGATGTGCGGAAACCTGGATCACTTTTCAGGAATTATAGCCTGTTCACTCAGCGCTTTTGCTTTCGGCGCTCTGTTCAAAGCCGAGCCCGTATACGACGTGCTTCTTTCGCGCATCCTAAAAGGCGGAGCAGAGCCCTACCGGCCAAAGCAAGGGGGCAAATCGCTGATCCACGAAGCTGTGGAAGATGGATCCACATTGTGCGGTTTGACGGTCGGATCGATCACCCTGCCGGCAGGCGCAGTTGTAGCAGCCATCGAGCGCGGCGAAGATGAATTGGTGGCCCACCGGGGGCTCGTCGTGGCGGCCGGAGACAAGCTGGTGGTCTTATGCGAGGACGAGTCTGCCAGAGAAACAAGAGAAACGCTCAAGCTCCTGTGCGAAACCGGGCCAAACGCCGGATAATGCGCCACCGGTCTCGGTAGAGTCCACTGGCGCAAGCGGGGTCGGTTCCTGTACCGTACTGGTATCATGGCAAGCAAAACGAACAAAACCAGCTACCTGTGCTCAGCCTGCGGCCACCGCGAACCAAAGTGGCTTGGCCGCTGCCCGTCCTGCGGGGAGTGGAACAGCCTGCGCGAAAGCGCGCTCCCGACGGACGGTGGCCACACTGCACGTTCCGGGCGCATATCCGTGCCCCTATCGGCTGTGGACCCGGCCCAGGGCGCGCGTTTTGGCACCGGCATGGCCGAACTGGACCGCGTGCTTGGCGGCGGTCTTATGCGCGGCTGTAGCGTCCTTTTGGGCGGCGAGCCTGGCATAGGCAAGAGCACCCTACTCTTACAGGTGGCGGCATTGGCGAAAGTCCCCGGGCGGGTTCTGTACATATCCGGCGAGGAAAGCGCTGCCCAAATACGCCTACGGGCGGACCGCCTGGGCCTTAAGCGCGATGGGCTGGAGCTTTTGTGCACCGGCGAGCTGTCCGAGGCACTGGCCGCCCTTGAACGGGTAAAGCCGGATCTGTTCGTGGTGGACTCCATGCAGACTATGCTGTCCGCCGACGCAGGCGCGGTTCCCGGCACGGCAAACCAGGTGAAGTATTGTTCACTGGAATTGTCAGACTGGGCCAGGGAGCGCGGCTCGGCCTGCTTCCTGGTGGCCCACGTTACCAAGGACGGCACCCTGGCCGGCCCGAAGGCGGCGGAGCACATCGTGGATGTGGTCCTGCACTTCGAGCAGAGCGAAGCGGACGTGCGCTTTATCCGCTCGGCGAAAAACCGCTACGGCTCCACCTTCGAGGTGGGCTTTTTTACCATGACCGAGCGCGGCCTGTCCGAGCTGGCCGACCCGCAAAGCGCATTCCTGGTGCGGCGTGAAGGCGCCCCTCCGCCGGGTGCTGCGGTGGCCGCTATCTGGGAAGGCAGCCGCGGCCTTTTGGTGGAGATACAGGCGCTCACGGTGCCGGGCAAGGCAAGCCTAACACGGGTGTACTCCGAGCGCGTGGACCCAGCCCGCGTTTCGCGGGTGGCCGCCGTGCTGGAAAAACACGCGGGCCTGCGCTTTTCCGACCAAGACCTGTATGTGAACGTAGCCGGCGGAATGCGCCTTAATGAACCCGGGGCGGACCTTGCCCTGGCAGCGGCACTGTACTCGGCTCGCACCGGCCTTGCCCTGCCCGACGGCGTTGCCATGGCCGGGGAACTGTCCCTTGCAGGCGAAGTGCGGCCCATACGCGCTATGCGCGAACGGGCCAGGGCTGCACGGGCCATGGGTTTTTCCCGGGTCTTGGGCCCAACGGACAGTAAGGGCCAGGCGCCGGATGCAAGCGAAGCATGGGAAGGCAGCACGAGCATTGTCGCCATCATACATGCCCTGTTTGGATCTGCAAAATCTTCCCCTTGACCGCTCGCTAAAAGCTCGATACTATCTACTTGATATCATTATGATATCATATTCGATTGTACGAGGGTAGCGACATGTCGAGCCCAATCCAGAACGGCGACGGTACTCAATCTGTGGAAGAGCGCCTTATTCCGCGCATGCCGGGCATGCCGGTGCTGCTGCTCAACCTTTTAACCATGCTCGGGGCCTTTGCCGTAAGCATTGCAGCCATCATGCGGCTGGAAGAAGGTTATAACTTTTTCCCAAGCGGCTACATACTCATCCTTGCGCTTTTGTGGGGCTGCGGCATAGCGCCCGTGCTGTTTTCCGGCCTCAAGGTGCTTAAACCGAACGAAGCCCTGGTGCTTACCCTCTTCGGAAAGTACACCGGCACCCTCAAAGGTCCGGGCTTTTTCTTCGTCAATCCGTTTTCAAGCGCCGCCTATCCAAGCTCCATGGAGCCGAATACCGGCATGATCATAAGCGAGAAAAAGGCGGATCCGAATAACCCGACGGCAAAAACCCAGCCACGCAAGCTTGTGTCGCTTAAGGCCATGACCCTGTCCAACGACAAGCAGAAAGTAAACGACGCTCTTGGTAACCCTATCATCATAGGCATAGTCGTTATATGGAGAGTAGTGAACACCGCAAAAGCCGTGTTCAACGTGGATAGCTACCCCGAGTACCTGTCCATCCAGTGCGATTCGGCCCTGCGCAACATCGTGCGGCTGTACCCCTACGACCTGCCGGAGGAAGAGGGCGAGAAATCCCTGCGCGGGTCCAGCCAGGAAATAGCGGAAAGCCTTAAGCAGGAAATTCAGGGCAAGGTAGAGCTTGCCGGCCTGGAAATTCTGGAAGCTCGTATCACGCATCTGTCATACGCTCCCGAGATAGCGGCCGCAATGCTTCAGCGCCAGCAGGCAAGCGCCATCATAGCCGCCCGCCAGATGATAGTCGAAGGCGCCGTTGGCATGGTGGAAATGGCCCTGGACAAGCTCAAGGCAGACGGAGTGGTCAACCTGGATGAAGAGCGCAAAGCATCCATGGTGAGCAATCTTTTGGTTGTCCTGTGCGGCAGTAAAGACGCCCAGCCCATCATCAATTCGGGCTCCATATACTAAGCAGGATGGCGAACCATGGCCGAGAGCGGTGACAAAGACAAGAAACAGCTGCTCTTACGGCTTGCCCCGTCGCTCTGGAAAGAGCTTGCATCGTGGGCAGAGGA
>JAKQNL010000181.1 GCA_029565815.1 Spirochaetota bacterium
GCTCGCTATCCTACAGCCTGGACGCCTCGCTATACGATTACGTGTTTAAGAGCATGGACGGTGACAGTCCCCTGTACGACAGCCAGCTGTTCTCGTGGACCAGGGACAAGGTGCGCAGCCATGCCCTGAGCGCTCTAATAAGCGCCAGGCCCTTCAACCTGGTTCAGTCGATAGGCGTGCAGATAAGCCTGCCGCCCCTACCAGAGAGTTACGTTGGCAGGCTCGATTTGCGCTTTCCCATCGCTACCTTCGGCTTGACCACCAAAGCGCAAAGGCCGCAGCCGGAAGCCCCGCTGGTGTGGGATCCGCTAGGCGCGCAGCTCAACCTTGCCTATGGCGAGTGGCCCAGCCTGGGTGCTAACTTTGTCTGGGATATCGAAGGCGAAAAACCGTCATCGCTTTCTACCCGGCTTGCATGGAAGGGCCTATCCGCAGAGCTTGCGTTCAGGCAGGCATCCGAGCTTGGGTTTACTCCGGGTTCCGGCTGGCAAAGCACCGGGCCAGAGGAGTTTCAGCCGGTTAGCCTATCCATGGCATATTCGCTTGCGCTCAAACCGGCTCCCCTATGGAGGAGCCGCATCAACTGGAGCCTGAACGCTTCGCTCAACGCCCGGCAGAGCTTTATACGTTTTACCGACTCCACACTGGACGTAACGGTCGGGCTTAGCTTCAAGGTGCACGAATTCCTGGACTTGCAATTTTCGTCCACCTCTCGCAACGCGTCGCTGTGGCGCTATTACCCGGATCTTTTTTCCCTGCCGGCGGGCTTGGACCCTGAACCGGTCAATCCTTTTGTGGATCTGGCTAAATCCTTCAACTTCTTCGATATACAAGACCGGCGGGAATCGCTGTTCAAACTCAAGTCGGTGAGCATCCGTGCTGTGCACTACCTGCATGACTGGAACCTAACCTTGGAACTGACCCTGCGGCCGGTACTGGATCAGGCAACGCTCAGCTACCAGCTCCGAACCAGCTTTAGCCTGCTTTTGGCATGGATAAGCGTGCCCGAATTCAAAGCGTCGTACAAAAAAGACGGCAGCACGGAAACCTGGAATTGACAGTGCGTGCCCGCTCTTCCATTGATTTTTTCCCGCTCTCTGGCTACCATCGCAGCGGAGGGTCCATTGACTGATGCATACGGCATAGCCCTGGAAGATACGAATGTCTTGGCCGATGTGTGCGGGGTGCAGGATTACAACCTGAAGGTTCTCCAGCGGCTCTTGGGTAAACCCGTGTTCATGCGCGGCAACGAGCTCTTTGTAGATTCGGCCGACGCATGCGACCGGGATCTGTTTAGGGGCGTCCTTAACCAGCTTTTGGACGCGATAGCCGAAGGCATACCCGCTTCTCCCGACCTTATCACAGCCATACATGCAAGCCTTACGCCGGAAGGCTCGCCGCGGGATCCTAAGGCCCGTTCCTGCGCCGACCAGTTTAAGGAAGCGTCCGTGCAGATACCCGGCGCGTTTTCCAAGGTCTTCCCCCGCACGGCCAACCAGGCTCTCCTCCTGTCGGGTTTTTCTTCCCACGACATAAGCTTTGCGGTAGGACCTGCGGGCACCGGAAAAACCTATCTAGCCGTTGCCTGGGCATTGCGCGAGGTGCTGTCCAAGAATCGGCGCAAGCTCGTACTTACCCGACCCGTGGTGGAAGCCGGGGAAAGCCTTGGGTTTTTGCCCGGCGATCTTGCCCAAAAAATAAACCCCTACCTGCGTCCTTTGTACGACGCCATGGAATCGCTCATCCCCTATGAAACCATACGGCGCATGGAAGATTCCCGCATTATCGAAATAGCTCCGCTTGCGTACATGCGCGGCCGCAGTCTTAACAATGCTATCGTCATTCTGGATGAGGCGCAGAACACCACCCGCGAACAGATGAAGATGTTCCTTACCCGCTTGGGCGAAGGCTCGGCGGCCATCATAACCGGGGATGTTACCCAGATCGACCTGCCGCGAAAATCGGAAAGCGGCCTGGTGCATGCCCTGTCGGTGCTGGAGCGCGTGGAAGGCATTTTTACCTGCAAAATGGATGGCAGGGACGTGGTGCGAAATGTGCTCGTCAAAAGGATAATCGAGGCTTATGAATCAGAACCATGA
>JAKQNL010000335.1 GCA_029565815.1 Spirochaetota bacterium
AAGAAAGCCGCAGGTTGAAAAGGTTTCGCCGTCCCGGACCACCTGGCACGGCACTTCGTCAACGCTGCTGTTGTTTGCAAAAACCTGCGCTTCGTAAATTTTAAGGAGTGTTTTTAGGCCTTTGGTATGGTGCAGGTGCGAATGAGTAAGCAGCACCGCTTCGATGTCGTAGCCTTTGCCTTCGATGAACGACAGGAGCCCGCCGGTAAGGGCGGCTGGATCCACCACCAGGGCCTTGCCCGTCTGGTCATTACCCAAAAGGTATACGTTAGCGGAACCGTAAATCGAATAATGGAAAAATACGGTCATGCGTTTATCCCGTCCAGATTCCACACCGCTTCTTCGGTGTTGGTATATTTCCAAGATACATCATGTTGGCGTATGGCCGGAAAGAAGGTGTTCTTCGCGTTGCAGTCCTTGAAATCGGTCTGCTCGAATTCCGCCATGATGAAGCGCGAGTTGTACAGATTCGAACCGTTGAATGTGCAGCCGACGGATCGTATGCCGTCGAAGTTGTTGTGTATGAGCTCGGAGTTTTCGAATGAAGCATTAAAGAGCCTGGCGCCCGCGAATGAACAGAACTGAGCATCGAGGCCGGAAAAATCGCATGAATCCACCTCGGAAAAATCGAAGAAGCACATGCGGAAGGTGCAGCCGGCAAAGGTAACGTTTTTCAGGCTAGAGCGCATGAACGAACATGCATAAAAACGCTTTCCGGACAGATCCATGCCTTCAACGCGCAGGCCTGCCAGGGAAATGTTCTTAACCGTGTTGGACGGGGAAAGTTTAGCCAACACCGAGTCTGCATATCCGCCAGCCCGTGGGTAGTGATTGGCGCACAGTTCCAAGCCTGGTAGCGCGCTTGTGTCGCAGCCGGGGGCGGTACATCGTTTGAATTCGAACATGGACACAAGCATAGCGTCTGGCGCTAGCTTCATACAAGGCTGCTAGTTTCATACCACGTCGCTTGCTTCGAGCTTTACAAGCAGCGTGCGCTCGTCGTATTCTTGGACAATGTGCATGTTCTGCAACTCTCCGCTCCCGCAAGGGAAAATACACTTCCGCGATTTGTGCATAGACTGCGGCCGGGAGCTGCATATCTGCCGCCACTGCTTTTTCTATAAGCCTGGGCTGTACCGGGATTGCGCGGAAACGGTTCCCGATGAAGTGCGCGACAAGGAGCGCATGAATTTTTGCGAGTACTTCCGTCCGGCATGGAAGCCGCAAGCCGGCGGGAAAAAACCATCGGCAAGCGATGCGGCCCGGGACGCATTCTCTGGCTTGTTCGGATCGTGACCATGGCACGAGCAAGCGATACCCGTCCCGTAGCTTTTTTCGATTCCGGCGTAGGCGGGCTTCCGTACCTGGAAGTGGCGAAACGGCTCATGCCCGGCGAGCGTTACGTGTACCTGTGCGACAGTGCAGGTTTTCCCTACGGACAAAAAGACCGGCAAGCCGTGCGCGACCTGGTGCTGTCGGCGGTGGGCATGCTTGTCAAAAAAACTACACCCAAAGCCTTGGTCGTAGCATGCAACACTGCCACCCAGATTGCCTTGGCCGAGCTTCGCGCGGCACACCCGGAACTTCCCATAGTAGGTACGGTGCCAGCCGTTAAGCCTGCGGCTTTGTCATCGCGCTCGAGGGTTATCGGTGTTGTCGCCACAGCCAGGGCAGTGGCCGACCCCTACCTGTCCGATCTGGCAGCGCGCTTTGCCCCCGATTGCACCGTCATACGGCGCGGGGAGCCAGAGCTTGTGGACTTTGTTGAGAAGCGCTACATGGATTCCAACCGAGCCCAAAGGCTCGATGCAATACGGCCCGCGGTGCTCGCTCTTGCACAAGCCAACGCGGATGCAATCGTGCTTGCGTGCACGCATTTTCTGTTTTTGGCAAACGAGTTTGCCGAGCTTGCAGGTCCTGGCATACGCATCGTCGATTCCCGCGATGGCGTTGCATCCCAGCTCAGGCGCGTGCTCGCCGCAGGCCCGGGCATCCGAAAAGGACGGTCGCACGGCCATGACGAGTTTTGGTATACCGGTTCCGATGCCGATGGAACGCGCTTTGCGCCGTTTGCCGCCCGCTTTGGATTAACCCTTGCCGGATGCATAGCCCGATGAAAGGCACCGTCCTCTTTGGAGCAAATAATTCGTTTTCCGTTTTGCCCGACGGGCAGAATTTGCCGGTACGCTGCAGCCTGAAAGGCAAAAAGCTTAAAGGCGCAGAAGGTTTTTATAACCCGCTGGCCGCAGGAGACCGCGTCGAGTGGGAAGGTGACGGTCACGGCGAAGGTTCCATAAGCGCGCTGTTGCCGCGTTCATCCCTGTTTTGGCGCTACAACGAAAAAGGCAAAGCCATACAGGCGATAGCGGCCAACATGGAGCTGGTGCTGTGCGTAAGCTCTGCAGGCATGCCGCCGTTTAGGCCGCGTTTTCTGGACCGGGTATCCCTAGAGCCGGTGGGCGACGGGCTGCCCTTTATCATCGTGCTCAACAAATCCGATTTGCTTATCGACGACGGCGTGCATGAGCGCTTAGAGGATTACCGTCGCGTCGGTTTTGAAGTGCTGGAAACCAGTGTGACCACGGGCCAGGGCATAGAAGATCTGCGAAAACGTATAGCAGGCAAGCGTTCGGCATTTGTCGGACAGTCCGGCGTAGGGAAAAGCTCGCTCCTAAACGCGCTGGAAGACGGCCTTGGCCTTAAGGTTGGCGAGGTGTGCGAAAAGTACCAGCGCGGCAGGCACACCACGGTAGCGGCCGTCATGGCTACGCTGTCGGATGGCCAAACCCATGTTATCGACACGCCCGGGTTTAGGCGCTTAGCGGTGCGCGGAATAGATCCTATGAGCCTGGGCGCATGCTTTCCGGAAATAAAAAGAGCCCAGCAGCGATGCGCCCTTGGAGCCCGATGCCGACACGAGGACGAGCCTGGCTGCGCCGTAGCGCAAGCGGTGGAAGACGGAAGCGTGCATCCGGACCGCTACGAGAGCTACCTGCGCATACTCATGGAGCTAGAGGACAATCCGGATTACGGCCGTAGAAAAAGCCCCGGCAGGCGTTCCCGATCATATCAAGAAATGGATGAGGATTACGATGTCTGAACAGCGCATGCATGAGCGTACACTGGAACTGTTAGATTTTTTTCGCATACGCGAGAACGTAGCTGGTTATGCTTTGTCCGCCGAAGGCAACGCCGAAGTTGCGGGGGCCTTGCCCCTGACGGATCCTTTAGCAGTAGCTGCACTCAAAGCGAAGGTGGAAGCGCTACGATACTGCTTCCGCGACGGCAGAAGCATTCCCCAAACTTCCTATCAGCGCATAGACGACGCGCTCCGTGTCATATCCAAACCTGGAACCTGCCTGGAGCTTGGAGAGCTGTGGTCCTTGGGCATGTGGGCAGATTCCTATGAAATCCAGCGCCGCTGGATGCTCGGGGTAAAACACGAAGAGCTTAAAGCTATCCTGGAGTCTGCACCCGTTCTGGAACAGGTCGCCTCGACTGCCTTCCGCGTGGTGGGCAAAGATGGCGAAGTGCGGGACCTGCCGGAGCTTCGGGATATACGAGTGCGGATACAAAAAATTAACCAGGATATAGAGCGGACAACCGCATCGTTTTTCCAAGACGAACAATCCAGGGCCATGCTGCAAAGCGATTTGCCCACCCAGCGCGATGGCAGAACCGTGTTGGCCGTTAAGGCAGGTTCCAAGGCAAGGATCAAGGGTATCGTGCACGAGGTGTCGGCCACCGGCCAGACGGTTTTCATAGAACCGGAAGCCTTGGTCCAGAAAAACAACCAGCTTGTGGAGGAAGAAGCCCGCTATCAGCGTGAGCTTCTGCGCATACTGCGTGAAACTACCGCGAAACTGCACAACAGCTACGAAGCAGTGCAAGCTGCTCGCCACTTTCTTTCGCTTATGGATGCCTTGTACGCGCGCGCCCGTTACTCGCACCTCCACGATGGAGTGTTTGCGGAACCGTGTGAAACCGGCCTGAAACTGGTAAAGGCTAGGCATCCCATCCTTGGCGCCAAGGCCGTACCCATAGACTTACAGATGCCGGATGAAGCCAGAACGCTTATCATAACCGGTCCAAACACGGGCGGAAAAACCGTGTCCCTAAAAACAGCCGGCCTCTTTAGCCTTATGAACCAGTTTGGGCTTGCACTTCCTGCAGGCTACGGCACAGCCCTTCCGGTGTTTGATGGTGTATGGGCGGATATAGGCGATGAGCAGTCCATAGACCAGTCGCTGTCAACGTTCTCCGGCCACATGCGCACCATTTCAGCCATTGTTGCCGGCGCTACGGGCAGAAGCCTGGTGCTTTTGGACGAGCTTGGCTCCGGTACCGATCCGGAAGAAGGTTGCGCTATAGCGATGGCGCTTTTGGACCTGTTCATAGACCGGGGTGCGCTCATCATGGTTACCACCCACCACGGAATACTGAAAAATTTCGGATATACGAAAGCCGGCGTCCTTAACGCTTCGGTGGATTTCGACAAGGATACCCTGTCGCCAACCTACCGAATACTCATGGGCATACCTGGCGAAAGCCGAGCCCTGGAAATTGCGGTTAAGAACGGCCTGTCCGCCGAGGTGGTAAATGGGGCAAAAGCCTATTTGCGCGATGAGCGTACCGATGTGTCTGCCATGATACGCGGCCTGTCTGCAAAACATCAGGAGCTGGACAGCCTGCGCGTGGAAGAAAAACAGCGCCTGCGCGAAGCCATGGACGAACAGCGGAAAGCGGATTTGAAAGAGCTTCAGCTCAGGCAAAAAGAAGCCGAATTGCGTACGCAGGGTGTAAGCGAGCTTAAGGAATTATTATCCGAAAGCCGAAAGACCCTTGAAAACCTGGTGCGCGCATTGCGTGAAGAAGAATTAACAAAAGAGAAAACCCAGGAAGTGAAGGACTTCTTGCTAGCTCTTGAAGAAAAAGTGCTTGGCGCCGACCGCGAGCTTAAGCTACAAGTGCGCTCCTTGAAACCCGGAGCAAAGCTCGATGTAGCGCTTGCACCGGGCCTGCCGGTGCTCATACTTCCGGCCAGGAAACGCGGCCGCATCGTGCGCGCCGGGAAAAAAGGCTATTGGCTTGTGGAAACCGATGCGATGCGCCTCACCGTCGATGCTGCGGACTTAGAGCCTGCCGAGGAGCTTAAAGCCCAAGCGCCAAGCGTTACCGTAGAGGCCGCGCGCGACCGGTCTAACCGTGCTGTGCTTGAACTGGACCTGCGCGGCTATCGCCTCGTTGAGGCCATCGATGCCCTGGAGCGACAACTGGATGCGGCCGTCATGGAAGGCCTGCATGGCTTTAGCATTATCCACGGCACTGGCGAAGGCATACTACAGCAAGGCGTGCGCGAGACCCTGTCTCGCTATCCGGGCATAGCCGCGTTCCACTACGCCAGGCCGGAAGAAGGCGGCCATGGAAAAACCGTGGTCGAGTTCGGATCATAAGGCAAGCTCTAAAAACTATAGGGTTTTTAGAGGTGACCATACCCCCCCCCGGGGCGAAACAGAAAGGCACTACACATAATGATACGCCGCTTTTTGCGATTGCTACTGGGTCTTACGCTCTATGCAGTGGGCATCGTGCTTACCATAAACGCGCATATAGGCTATGCGCCATGGGATGTGCTCCATGCAGGAATAAGCATTTCGCTTGGAATGAGCATAGGACTAGCAAGTATTTTGGTCGGCCTTCTTATTTGCGTAGTAACCTGGATTTTTAATGAAAAAATAGGTATAGGCAGCATTCTAAACATGGTGCTTATAGGTGTATTCATCGATGTGCTGTTTAGCATTAAGCTCATTCCTACTAGCTCGAATCTGGGCTTGGGCATTCTGGAATTATGCTGTGGCCTTGTTGTCATAGCTTTTGCAAGTTATTATTATATAAGTTCTGGCTTTGGCGCAGGCCCTAGGGATAGCCTTATGGTGCTGCTTACCAGAAAGACAAAGCTGCCTGTCGGTTTGATTAGGACTTGCCTGGAAGTGTTTGTATCCATAGCCGGTTGGCTATTGGGCGGTAGCGTCGGCATAGGCACGGTTTTAGTAAGCCTTCTTATCGGCTTTTGCGTACACCTTGTATTCGCCCTGCTTAAATTTGACAGCACTAAAGTGCAACACCAAAGCATTGCGGAAACAATACGATTATTAAAGACCAGCTAGCGCATGAGAACGTAGAACGATTGTGTTACACTTTTGGGATGGACGTAGTGGGGCAGGTTGCGCCCGATAGGTTGCAGATCCAGCATCCATGCGCTTATTTGTTGTAAATATTCCAAAGCTTTGCTTATATGTTGTTCATATTGAGCGTTGTCCAAAACTCATGCTTATTCGGTGTTGTTTTGAAATTGCCCTCTGGGATATTGAATATGCATAGAGCTTTACACAGCTACAGGACCTGTAAGAAAGGATGTTTATGAGCGATCAAGCAAAAGTCCAGAATAAGGTGCTCGGATTTTTTCCGCTCCTTGCGATGGTTGTCGGTTCCGTCGTTGGAGCCGGCATCTTCACATCGCCAGCCCAGCTCGGGCGCGGTGCCAATTCCGGTTTTATTTTCATCGGCTGGCTCATCACGGGCCTTGGCATCTTTTCCCTTACTCGTGTATTCCAGTACCTGAACGGCAAGAGGCCTGAGCTGGAAGGCGGCATTTACAGCTACGCGCGCGAGGCGGCCGGCGAGTTTGTTGGCTTCAATTCCGCTTACGGCTACTGGTGGTCGGTGCTGTTCGGCAACCTGTCGTATTTCTTTGCCATACCCGGCATCCTTGCGTTGTACATACCCGTCATCGGCCAGAACAACTGGGTCGCCCTTGCCGTATCGAGCGCGCTTTTATGGGGCTATTTCTCGCTGATCATGAGCGGGATCAAAACTGCCGGCATAACCAATGTGGTCATTACCCTGCTTAAGCTATTGCCCCTTTTGTTCGTTGCCATTGTGGCAATTCTTCTGTTCAAACGCGACATTTTCGGCGAGCCGTTTGCCCTTGCGCTGGCCAGTGATCCTACTATAACAGCATCTCCAAAAGACCAGATCATG
>JAKQNL010000186.1 GCA_029565815.1 Spirochaetota bacterium
TTACGGGCCGCAGAAATAGTGTACGGCGAAAAGCCGCAGCCATAGCCATGCAATGCCTGGCAGATACGCTGGCAAAGCAAATAGGGGCAACGAATCACGCTTGACAACCCTGGATACATGGGAGTATCGTTAAATTATTGCATGATATAACGCCATGCGCGGAGCGTGGCGGCACCAGGCCAGCGCACAAGCCGGCCCCCTGCCAGTATCCCGCCCTGCGGAAAATACCGATAGCAGACAATACAGGACGTTCGCGTCCCATACCATACATGCGGCCGATTTACATCGGCGGCCAACCAATTACAAGCACTGGAGCGCTCAATGGCACCCATCCGTTCATCGCACAAATCCGAACCCCAGGCGGACAGCGAAGCGTCGCAAGCCGAGTTCAACCTGGAGTCCATAAACCATGAATCCGAAACAGACAAGCCTATCGACCTAGAATCTGGCGGCTCCGACACCAAACAGCCTCGAAAACGGGTGGTCAGGCGCCAGAGCCCGGTAAGGGAACCGAGGGAAACATCCACGGCCGAAGCCGCATCCGAAAGCATGCAAGCGGATACTGATGCTCGCCAAGGCTTGCCGGAAAGCCGGCCTGTGTCCGTGCCCGGCTTCATGCGCAAAAACGAAAGCTTTGAGCGCGCCAAGGAAGAAGCCGCGCCGCGGGCCGAACAGACAGACACCAGGGCGCGTTTGTCCATCAACGACCTTACCGCTATGGACTTTAAGGAACTACGCAATCTGGGCGTAAACACGGGTCTTAACTACGAAGAACTGATTATCCTGAAAAAGCAGGAACTTATCTTCCAGGTGCTGAAAGCCCACACCGAGCGCGGCGGCATCATATACGCCTACGGATCCCTGGAGATTCTGCCCGACGGCTACGGCTTTTTGCGCTCGCCACAAAACAGCTACCTACCCGGCTCCGACGACATATACATATCCCCAAGCCAGATACGGCTTTTTAACCTGAAAACCGGCGACACCGTGTACGGCCAGATACGAAGCCCAAAAGAAGGTGAACGTTTCTTCGCCATGCTTCGCGTCGAGCTGGTAAACTTCGACGAGCCTGCCGTTGCCCAGAACCGCATTCCTTTTGAAAACCTAACACCCTTGTACCCGGAACAGCGTTTTAACCTGGAAACCGTTACCGAGGAAGTGTCCACCCGCATCATAAACCTGTTCTGCCCCATAGGCATGGGCCAGCGAGCGCTCATCGTTTCGCCGCCAAAAACGGGCAAGACCATACTGATGCAAAAAATAGCCAACGCAATCACGTCTAACCACCCGAACGCATACCTCATCGTCCTACTTATAGACGAGCGGCCAGAAGAAGTGACGGACATGGAGCGCACCGTGAAGGCAGAGGTCATTTCCTCTACCTTTGACGAGCAGGCCACGCGCCACGTGCAGGTAGCCGAAATGGTCCTGGAAAAAGCCAAGCGCCTGGTGGAACACGGTAAGGACGTGGTTATACTCTTAGACTCTATTACCCGCCTGGCGCGCGCGTACAACCAGACCGTGCCCACCTCCGGAAAGATTCTGTCTGGTGGCGTGGACTCTAACGCGCTGCACAAACCCAAGCGCTTCTTTGGCGCTGCCCGAAACATCGAGCACGGCGGATCCCTTACCATCATCGCAACCGCCCTTGTGGACACCGGCTCGCGCATGGACGAGGTGATTTTCGAGGAATTCAAGGGCACCGGCAACATGGAAATCAACCTGGACAGGCGTATGTCCGACCGCCGCCTGTTCCCTGCCATCAACATAAAGAAATCCGGAACGCGCAAAGAAGAGCTCCTTTTGTCCTCCGACGAGCTTCAGAAAATCTGGGTGCTCCGCAAGGTCATAAGCCCCATGGACGACCTGGAGATCATGGAGCTCCTCATTGACAAGATGATGAAATCCAAGAATAATGATGCCTTCCTCCGGTCCATGAACACCCCTATGGGCGACTAGGACGCGGAGATAACCGTCAGACAAGCCGGTCATCGGCTCATGTCAGGCACGCAAGGAGAGATCGCATGAAGAGCGGTATACACCCAAAATACGAGCTCACCACGATCACGTGCGCG
>JAKQNL010000187.1 GCA_029565815.1 Spirochaetota bacterium
CCATGGTGGAACCGCCGGAACGCTTGCCTGCTTCGTCCATAAGCCGGCCGCGTTCTGCAACCAGGCGTATCATCGTGCCAAACGACAGCACCTTGGCTTCCACCAAGGCAGGCCACTCGCCCAGGCTAAAGCCGGCCGCACCCTGAACCGAAAAGCCACGCTCGCGCAAACAGGCGGACGCTGCGCACTCCACAAGTGCTAGGGCAACCTGGGTGTTCCTCGTCTGCTTAAGCTCGTCTTCCGTTCCGGAAAAAATGAGCGCTCGAAGGTTTATTTTGGACGCATCCGAAGCTTCGTCGAAGAGCTGGCGCACCTGTGCGCTTGCGTCGTGGAAATCCTTGCCCATGCCGATAGCTTGAGCGCCTTGCCCGGGAAACAAAATACATGTCTTCATCTGTGCCTGCCTTTCAATAGATGGCTACGCATGCCATGAGCGGCAACCGTTCCTTTTGGGACGATAAACAGATTTCTAAAATCTGTCAAGAACAGTGCTGTGGTATACTCTAGCTATGAGACCAACAAGCGAGCGGATAGTTGCGATCATTGTAGCAATACCCGAAGGAAACGTTGCAGCCTATGGCCATATTGCCGCATTGGCTGGCCTTCGGAACGGCGCTCGTAGCGTTGTCCGAATTCTGCACTCATCATCAGAGGCTTACCATTTGCCCTGGTGGCGTGTTGTGCGTTCGGATGGAAGCATAGCCCTGCCAGCCGGTGGCGGTTTGGAAGAACAGCGAGCCCGCCTAGAAGCCGAAGGTGTTCCGACTCCTTCTGGCCGTGTTGATATGCGCGCATACGGCTGGCTGGGTTAGTTCCGCGCAACGCCTCTTCCCCACGGGGCTTTTCTGCTTTACAGTAGTGGCGTTAGCCGGAAGGCGTATAAGCCTTTGCGGATACATGACAAGGAGGAATGCGATGGCTGACGGAACCAAAAAAGAACCGGTAAAAAAGACGATAGTGCGGGTTGATGGCGGCGAGAGCCGGGCCACGGTGCCTGCGAAAAAAGGCAAGGCTACCGGCCACCGCATTGGGGCGGCTATTTGCTGGGCTCTTGCGATTGCGGCAGAAGCCCTTGTTATCGCGCTGATTAGCGGCCTGTTTTACCTGCCGACGACCCGCTGTGGTACATCATAGGCGGCATAGTCCTCGACCTGATCTTTGTTATCATAGGCTCGCTGTTGTGGAAAAAATCCAACGACATAGACCCGGCCAGCGAAAAGAACAAGCTGAAGTTCTTCCTGTGGAACAACCTGGGCTTGATCATGGCCGTGGTAGCTTTCCTGCCCCTCATCATTATGCTGCTGACGAACAAGAAGCTGGATCCGCGCACCAAGCGCATAACCAGCATCGTTGCGGTCATCGCGCTTGCCATAGCTGGTCTTGTTTCCTACGACTGGAATCCGGTGTCGGCGGAGCAGGCGGCCGGGCTTGAAAGCGAACTAAAGGGCCAGACTGTGTACTGGACGCCCTTTGGCAGTAAGTTCCACACCGACGTGAACTGCTCGACGCTGTCCCGCTCGACCACCGTGTATGAAGGCAGCATTACCGAAGCCATAGAGGCAAACCGAAACAGTCCGTGTTCGGTGTGCTCCGATACGCTTATCGAAGCCGGTTACTAAGAGCCTAGCCCACAGACGGCACTGTAGAGAATACAAGACCTTTCGTATGGGCCCGCACAGTGGGAACCTGCGGAAGGTTTTTTCGTAGGGGCTGTACGCTCCGGAAGGTTGGTTATGAAGTACGTCGTTTTGGCTATTGCGCTTTCCATGTACGCGCTGGTTATAGCCCTTCCGCACAAAAAGGCGTGGTTCACGCTGGCCGCCGGTTTATTGGTTACCGTGCTTGGCGTGGTAAGCCCGGGTAGGGTGTTTTCCGAACTGATCAACTGGAATGTGCTGCTCATTTATGTAGGCAGCCTGATCATTGCGGATCTGTTCATTTATAGCCGCATGCCGTCCTACCTGGCCGACCGTATCGTTGAGCGCGCGCCAAGCCTTGGCTGGGCGGTGGTGTTCATCCTTATCATGACCGGGCTTTTGTCCGCCTTCGTGGAGAACGTGGCCACCGTGCTGGTGATGGCTCCCATAGCGCTGGCGCTGAGCGAGAAGATGAAGGTGGATGCCAGGATTTTCCTCTTGGGACTCGCCGTCATGGCCAATCTGCAGGGTACGGCCACTCTGGTAGGCAATCCGCCGTCCATGATCTTTGCCGGTTTTGCCGGCTATTCGTTCAACGACTTTTTCTTTTACCAGGGCAAACCGAGCGTGTTCTTCGCCGTGCAGGTGGGCATGCTTGTAGGCGCCGCGTTTTTCTTCTGGTTTTACAGGAAGATGGGCAAGGTAAAGATAGACCTTCCCGACGAGAAGGTGGTTTCCGTGGTGCCTACCCTGCTTCTTGTGCTCCTGGTACTCGGACTTGCCGCCATTTCGTTTATGCACGATGGCTTTTCCATCCTGTCGGGCGGCTTTGTGTTTGCCTTGGGCCTGGTTGGGCTAGGCTGGTACGTTTTGTTCCAGAAAAAAAGCGCGTCCGATACCTGGAAGCTGGTTAAGAGCCTGGACTGGGAAACCATCCTGTTCCTGGTAGGCATATTCGTGGTGCTCGGGGCCGTATCCGATACCGGGCTCCTTGAGGACCTGTCGGCGTTCCTTGCCCGGGCGGTGGGTGGCAATGTGCTTCTTGGCTTTGTGTCCATCCTGCTGATTTCGGTGCTGCTGTCCGGATTCATAGACAACGTGCCGTATATCATCGTGATGCTGCCGGTTGCCGCATCGCTGTCCCAGGCCATGGGGCTTAAGCCGGAACTGTACATGTTTGCCCTGCTTATAGGCTCTTGCCTGGGCGGCAACCTGACGCCCTTCGGCGCGTCGGCCAACGTGGTGGCCGTTGGCATACTGAAAAAGCGGGGTACGGTGGTTGGCTTTGGCCAGTGGATACGCGTTGCGGGGCCGTTCACGGTACTGACAACCTTCGCTTCGGCTTTGTTTGTCTGGTTTGTGTGGCGCTAAATACGGGCTGGACCGGGTTGCCTTATGGGCGGCCCGGAAAGTCCAAGCGGTAGCCTTGGCCGAACACGCGGTACAAGCTAGCGGAACCGGACCCTATGCCCTTGGGCGCGCTTCGCATGCGCAAGGCCGAGTTTACAAGGCCTTCCTCGTCCCGCTCGGTGTCGCCGGGTTTTAAGAGATTCATGCGCTCTATAACAGGTCCAACGGTGTAGTTGTAATGCAGGTAGCGTATGTCGCCGTCCGGCTCCACAGAAATTACCACGCCTACATGGGTTAGTTCATCATCGATAAGCCCGTTGCTATTCGCGTCCCAGGTGTTGTCCCAGAAAATCAGGTCGCCCGGAGCCGGTAGCGTAACGGAGTAGATAAGGCCAGCGTCGAACAAGGTCGAAAACAGCCGGCGCACCCCGTTGCCCTCATACTTTCCGAAGCGGAATGCAAGATCCATATACGCAAAGGCGTAAGCTGCGCGCACCACGCCGGTGCAGTCGTTTGGGTAAACGGTTCCGTGCACTTCCAGCCGCTCTTTGCCCACAAGGCTAGCGCCGCCTTCCACAATGAGCTTTTGCTCTTCACTGATTTCTTGTGCTAGCCCGCTGGATTGCAGAGCGGTGCTACGGCTGTCTGGGCTTGTGCTATCCGGAAAGCTTACGCATGCAGACAGTACAAGGCCGACGGGGAGCACGACTGCACGTACGAGCGCGTGCACGCGCGCATATAGGCAATTCCGTTTGCACAGGGCCTTGGGCGGGGAAACACTCATAGGCATAACTATAGTGCAAAGCCGGCTGTTTTCGCGAATGTGCGCCCACTGGCTTGAATAGACTAGTGTTACGAA
>JAKQNL010000206.1 GCA_029565815.1 Spirochaetota bacterium
GACAGGCTCGCTGTCATGGGCAGGCCGGAGGAAGGCCAGCGCATAGACGGCGCTTCGGTGCTTGCAGGTATACTCAAACATGTTGGCGGCGGCCTGGACGAAACGATACTGCGCGGCCTTGGAGAGGACAATCCGGAACTCAGTCAGGAAATCCGGGAGCGCTTGTTTACGGCCGACGACCTGTACCGGGTATCGGATCGCGATGTTCAGAAAAGCCTGCGGGAACTGTCCGAGCGGGACATAGCCCTTGTCCTTAAAGGTAAAAGCCAAAGCTTCAAGGACAAAATACTGGCCAACGTGTCACAGTCCAAGCGCACCATGG
This sequence comes from Spirochaetota bacterium, assembly GCA_029565815.1. Taxonomy (GTDB): domain Bacteria; phylum Spirochaetota; class Spirochaetia; order Treponematales; family UBA12059; genus JAKLIU01. Next base: position 323 of record JAKQNL010000206.1, read on the forward strand.
TTTTGGAAGAGTACGACATCATGGGCACCGTGCGCAGGGACGATGCAGACAAAGCAACCCGCGCCTACCTGGAATGGTTCAAACGACGCTATGAGAGCGGCGAGCTTGTGCTTGAGGGCGACGAAGACCTGATAGATTAACCGATTCGTCAGCCGCCGCTTTTTACATAGGTAATTTTCCCTGCGGCTTTTTCTTCAAGCCGGGCCAGGATGAACAAGAGGTCCGACAGGCGGTTGAGGTAACGGCGCAGGCTTGGCCGGACATCCGCGTCCCACGCAAGGCTGACTACCCGCCGTTCTGCACGCCTACACACGGTTCTGGCCACATCGAGCTTTGCGGATGCAAGGGTCATGCCGGGCACGACAAAGCCGGTCAAGCCTAGCTCCGCCTCATAACGATCCACCAAAGCGCCCAAACGGTTAACGTCTTCGTCTTCTATCTGTTTAACAAACACCCCCGTGCGGGTCGCAAGTTCTCCGGCCAGCCGGTATAAATCGCGTTGGATGCTTTCTACAATAGATAGGCATGCATCGATACTGAGGTAATGCTTCGCCTCGCCCAGATGCGAGTCCAGTTCGTCCACCGTGCCGTATGCCTCCACGCGCGGATCATCCTTGCGAACCCGTTCCCCCGACCATAAACCAGTCAGCCCGTCGTCGCCCATTTTGGTAACTATGCTCATGCCGTCCTCCGTTTCCACTATAGCATGGAAGCGCAGCATTTCGTCCATTTGTGCGTCGATTGACATGGCACTGGCCGCGTGGTATCTTTTTTGACGCTCCAGAATCGGCGTTGAGTGTCCGCGATTGCTCTGGACACCGCGCCGGATACAAACTCCCGCGCATACCATGCACAACCAGGAAGGCTCCCATGGCACCTAAGACCGAAAAGAACGCAGCAGCCGGAAATGTTGAAAAAACCGTCCACCCCAAGCACAACAATAAATTCGTCTACTACGGAACTATCGTCATTTTCATCATAACGGTGATAGCGTTTGTTATTGCCCCGTCCCTTGGCAACGGCAATTCAGGTAACGATTTTACCTTCGGCACCTGGAACGGCAAGGATATCAGCTACGCTCAGGGTGGCTATTTCGCCGTCCAGGTACAGCAGGTAAAAGATCAGCTTGCCGCCCAAGGCTACCAGGACACCGGCGACCAGTACTTCGCATACCAGGTGTGGCGGCGGGCCTTCGAGAATACCGTTATCCATTTTGCCGCACTGGATCAGGCAAAAGCTTCCGGTATAGCCGTTACCAACGCGTTCGCAGACGGCCAGCTTGCAAAGCATCCGTCCTTCCAGGAAAACGGCAGCTTCTCCCGCCGCAAGTACCGCGATGCGTCGAGCACCTATAAATCCGCCCTGCGCTCCGAACTGAAGGAAAACGCGCTCAAAGACCGCTATGTAGCCGATATCACCGGCGTAGTGCCAAGCAAGCAGGAAATCGCGTTCATCAAGGCTATGGCCGCGCCACAGCGTTCTATCGAATACGTAGCCTTTCCGCTCAGCGCATATCCGGATTCCGAGCGCCTTGCGTTTGCGAAAACCAAGCCCGATTCCTTCCGCCAGATAAAACTGTCCCGCATAAGCATTACCTCCTCGGCAAAAGACGCCCAAGCCGTGCTAGAACGCATACGTTCCGGCGCGATTTCCTTTGAGGACGCGGCAAAGAACCAGTCCAAGGATGCGTATGCTGCAAAAGGCGGCGACATGGGTCGGCGCTTTGCATGGGAACTTGGCTCGGATTTCCGCGACCAAACCGTGGTCGATTCGGTGCTTGCCCTGGGCGCAGGTGAAGTTTCCGCGGTGTTCGAAACCGTCGCCGGCTCGTGGGTGTTTTTCCGCGTCGACGAAGCTGCCAGCGCCCCGGACTGGGAATCTGCAGACCTTGCCCGTTCGGTTACCGAATACCTGAACACCTACGAAAAAGGCCGCATGGAAGAGTGGGCCATGGCACAAGCTACAGAGTTTAAGGCAGCAGCCGTGGACAATTTTGCCGGTGCTGCCGCAAGCCGATCTCTTACCGTGAAATCCACCGATCCGTTCCCACTCAATTACGGCGGCGCGTTCAACCTTGGTTACTTCTCGCTGTTTGGCGAACTGGATACCACCGACAAGCCGGAGATAGCAGGGGCTGCAAACAACGAGACCTTCCTAAAAACCGTATTCACGCTGCAAGCCGGGCAGCTGTCCGATCCCATCGTGGTAAACGGCAACGCTATCGTCCTTCGCGTTCTAGAGATATCCGTAGCGGAAGACAGCGCGCTTGGCATGATAGACGCGTACTACTCCGGTGTTTTGCAGGACGGCTTGGGCAAGGACCTTGCGCAGAAAATACTACAGAGCCCGAAGCTGAAAGACAATTTCATAGCAACATTCAGCCGGATTTTTGCTCCCCAGCAGTGAGGACTTCATGAGTGAATTAGGTCCCCTGTCCGTCATCGATACGGGCAGGGGACTTTCTGTTATTTACAACGGCCGCCATTTGTATTCCAGCCGCGATCCACAGGCCGCGCCCCTAGCCGCTGTACGGCGCGCATCGCATATTCCATCAACCTTGTACCTGATCCCGTCTCCATGCCTGTGCTACGGCCTAGCCCAGTTGCTTGCAAAGCTCGATGCATCAAGCGCAATCCTTTGTGTGGATACGGACCCCGTGCTCCATGCCTTGGCACAAAAAACAGCCAGCGCTCTGGGCTTAGAGCATCCGCGCCTTGTGTTTGTAGAGTCTACTGACCCCTGGCAGGTACTGCAGCGTGCCAGACACACGCTGAGCTGGAAGCGCGTGGAGCTCTTGGTTCTAGGTGCCGGCTATACGCTTGACCGAGCGTTTTACGATAGCCTTTGTGCCTTGTTGCAGGCCGACGCAGCCAGAAGTTTACGAAACCGTATCAGCCTAGCCAGAATGGGAAGGCTATGGACTAAGAACTTATTTTCCAACCTTGGGCGCATGGACTGGAACAGGGTGAGCCCTAGCCGGCTCGCTAGCAGTAGCTTA
>JAKQNL010000219.1 GCA_029565815.1 Spirochaetota bacterium
GTGTGCCTATGCCAGACAGCTTGCCGGCATAGGCACGCAGTTAAGAGCGGCGCTGGACTAAACGCGTTTGCTTCACGCTGCGGGCTGTTGGCGGCGCCTACGCGAGTAGCGCACGGAGACTGCGCTGCCGCCCGCTCCGCCACTGAGCGCGATCCAGAAACCAAGGTCGTACCAGAAGCCTGTGTTGGCTTGTTCATACACCCGGATGGCCTTGTTGAAAATTTGCACGATGAGCGAAATGGGGGCTATGAGGCCGTGCCAGAAACCAGTAAAGAATCCGGCTGGTTTGGCTACGTTGTTTTTCCCGTCTCCGGGCAGGCAGGATGACAGAGCCACAAGACACAGTATGGCGATGATGATACAGGCTATTCGTTTGCGCATGGTAGTACCTTTCCGACCACTGGGCTGTATACCTGTTGGCCGGATGCAGTATAGACCCGAAAAGCCATGAGCGGTAGCAAAAGATTGTAACTGGCTTGCGCGATGCGCATACTGATGAACGCCAGGCGCGAGGGATGCGAAAGGGCCCGTAAGGGCGCCGCGCAAGCGGCCGATAGCCTGGAGCAAGCCCGGTGCCGCTGCGCTTGCGCAACGGCACGCGCGCAAAACGGTATTAGCTTGAAAAGCCGCGATACCGGACGTAAAAAAACAGGGCTGCCGTCATGAGTGCGTGGCCCATGTCTTCGCCGCCCACAAGGTCTATGGCTTCCCGTTCGGGCACAAGGAGAACTTCTATTTCTTCGTGTTCATCAAGGCACTGGGGGCATTCCAGGGTACAGCCTTCCGCAATGTACGCGTGGAATCGGTTGGTCATCATGGCGGGGTTGGGAGACAGTATGCCCAAGGGGACTATCATGTCCGCGCGGTAGCCGGTTTCTTCCAGGAGCTCACGCGATACAGCCGCTGCTGGGTCTTCGCCTGCGTCCACGATGCCGCCGGGGAATTCCAGCGATAGGTGGTTGGTGCCGTGACGGTGCTGCCGTATCATGATGAACTTTCTGCCTTCCGGTGTATCCACGACCGGAATGACACCGGCCCAATCCAACGCGTCGATGAGGTAGAAGGTGCCGGCTGATCCTTGCGGAGAAGTTCGCTGTACGGAGCATACGGAAAAAATCCTGCAATCGATGAGGTGTTTTTTTGGAAGGCTTGTCCATGTTGCTGTAAGCGGCATGAAACATAGTGTAACGCGTCGAAGAATCCTCAACAAGCTTGTTTGTCCGGCATATGTGAACGCATTTTTACTCGTAATGATAGAATTATTGCGAAAATAATGGCGTGCTTTCATATTTCGATATATAGTAGAGGCGTCGTGGTTTATGCAGTCTGTGCAAACGGTCGCCGTTGGCGTCGTGCAGGCAGTAACCGCGGCGCATTGCCCGGCGCAAACCGGGTGCCCCGGCAGAGCCGGGAAACGTCATAAAGAGGAGCAGATATGGCTATTACCAAACCCGCAGCCGCGGCAGGAAACAAGAAACTTGTAGTGGACGCAAAGATGTTCAAGAAGATCGACGACATTGTCGCCAAGTACAACGAAGCTGTAAAACTGGGCAAGAAAGCCTCAAAAGATGGCCTGCCTCCCGTTGAGCCCAAGGGCCTGGACGAGCTTGGCGCGCTTATCGCCAAGTCCTGGGGCAAGGTAAAGGAAGCTTCCGGCATCAAAGAAGCCGCTCCTGCGAAGAAGGCAGAGCCCAAGAAGGCGGCCGCGAAGAAAACCGCAGCCAAAAAACCGGCAGCAAAAAAAGCAGCCGCCAAAAAACCGGCAGCAAAAAAGCCGACCGTAAAGAAGCTCGTGAAGGCTGTGGCCAAGAAGATCGACGCCAAACCGCTTCTGAACAAATCCTGAGTATCGAAAGCAATGGAGTGTCCGGTTTATGATTGTTGCAGTCGTTGCGGAAAATCCGGATGCTCGTGTTATAAAAAGGGCCGCTTCCTCGCTTGCGGGGGGCGGCCTTGTTGTTGTGCCAACGGATACCAGTTGGAGCGCGGTATGCTCTATCACATCGAAAGATGGTGTAGCTAGGCTTAAAAAATTGCTTGCCTCTGGCCAGAGCCGCGAGTTGGGCGGCAAGGATAGGCCGCCGACAGTCATGGTCGGCTCGCTTGCCCAGGCTTCGGAGCTGTGCGAGCTTGCCTCGTCGGCCTTCCGCATCATGAAACGGCTAACGCCGGGTCCTTATGTTTTTGTCTTGCCAAGCAGCAACCGGGCGGCCAAGGATTTTGACTTACGGCGAGCCGAGCTTGGCGTGCGGATTCCAAACCACCGGGTGCCGCTGGATCTTATGCTCGAACTTGGCCATCCATTGCTGTCGGTTACCGTAAAGCGTTCCATGTTGGATACGGAATTGGGCGAGCCTGAATATCCGGAAGAGCATTTGTTCAACGCTGGCTGGGAACTGGAAGATTTGCCCGGGGTGGACTTGATTTTAGACCCCGGCGAGGAAAATGAGCGGCGGCTGGCGACAGTGCTTGATATTCGCTCTGGTGAAGTGGAAGTGCTTAGGCTGGGCGCTGGGCCATATCCGGACTAAGGTTTTTGTTCCTGAACCAATGAAACAATTTCCAGAACTATTTCTCGGTCCGGCAGGCGGGCTTTTGCCAGGTCTTTGGGCGCTTTTCCCATAAGCGCCCGGGCAATGGGACTGGTCCAGCCTATGAGTCCGCGCTCTGGATCCGCTTCGTCCACGCCGACAATACGGTACTCCCGCACTTGATCCGAAGCTTCCAGAACGCGTACACGGGCGCCAAAACGCACGGTATCGTAGCCGTCTGCAGGTTCGGGAACCACATCGGTCATTGCGGCCATGCGAGACAGGTATTCTATACGCCGCTCCAGCTTTGCTTTGGTCTTGCGTAGCGACGACAGGACATCCTCCTCCGCTCCCGATGCGGCAGCCCTGTCCAGCTCTGCCTGCACCCGGGGCCTTTCTTGCAGCTCCAGGTGGCGCAGTTCGTTTGCAAGCGCGATCCCGCCTTCCGGGGTAACGTAGTTGCGCGAGCCGGGGGGTATGGGTATTTTTATCTCTGGAGCTTCTTCAGCGCGCGAGTCGGATGTATCATCGCTGACGAACGCGCGCGACATGGCTTATTGATCCGCTTTTCGCTTGCCCAAGCCCAATGCGTTTTTGATGCGCTCCAGTATGCCCGGTTTTTTTTGCGCTGCTGGCTGAGCAGCGGGTTTTTGGGCTGGACGCTGGGTTTGCTGACGCTGCGAAGCTGGCTGGGCCGAGGACGGGCGAGCCGAAGACGGCTTGGCCGAAGACGGCCGGGTTGATGGCTGCCTGCTTGTTTGTTGTTGCGAGCTTTGTTGGCCCGCAGGCTTCCTGCTGCCTTGTTTGGCCGGCTGGCGTGCTGGCTGTTGCGAAGGGCTTGCCGGCGCGGATGGATTTTTGGCAGCGGCCGGGCCGGAGTATTTTTGCCGGTATTTGTTCATGCGCTCTTCGGCGCTCATGCTGTACGGGTTGCGTTCTACGCCGCGGTCCGGCCGTCGCGCATCCGCGTGGGCTTCTGTGGACCGAGCTCGTTCCGGGCGGGGACGGCCGTCACGGGTGCTACGAGCGCTGGTAGTGGCGTTCGTCTGATAAGCCGGGCGTTCCGTCCGGGATGCGCCGGGTCTGCGCTGGCCGGCAGTGGACTTGCCACCGGGTCGGCGGTCGCGGTTGTCGGGGCCGCTTCTGACACGATCGCGTCCGTGGCCGTAGCGCATATTCGCGCTTTTATCTTCCACCATCAGTTCTTCTGTTACCGGCAAAACGGGTATTTTGCTTTCTATGTAACGCTCGATAGCCGGAAGCCCGTACACGAATTTCTCGCACGCAAGGGTAATGGCCTTGCCGGCGGCTCCAGCGCGGGCGGTTCTGCCTATGCGGTGAACGTAGGATTCTGCCTCCATAGGTACGTCAAAGTTGACCACCAGGTCCAGGCCGTTTACATCCAGGCCGCGGGCTGCAACATCGGTTGCAACCAGGAGCGCTATCTTGCCGGCTTTAAGGCGCTCTATTACCTGGAGGCGTTTTGCCTGGGGCAGGTCGCCCATGATGTACTCGCATTCGTATCCGTTGATGCCAAGCCGGCGCGCCAACTCTTCTGCCATAAATTTCTGGTTACAGAAAACCAGCGCACTTTGCGGTTTTTCGCGCGCAAGCAGTCCAAGGAGCACCCGGATTTTCTCGTCGGAGCCGACGTGATACAGTTCTTGCGTAACCAGGTCCACGGTTACCGCGTCGGACTCTATCACAATTTCCTTCGGCTCGTTCATATACTCCCAGGTTAGGTTTTTTACGCGGAAGTTAAGCGTTGCTGAGTATAGGAAGGTTTGCCTTTCCTTGGCTGGCGGCAGGTAGCGCAGGAGTTTTCGCAGATCGTCGATAAAGCCCATGTCGAACATGCGGTCAGCTTCGTCCACTACCAAAAAGCCTACATCCCTAAGAAGCATTTTGCCCTGCTGTACCAGATCGATGATACGGCCGGGGGTGCCTATGATTACCTGTACATTGTCGCGCAGCATGTCTACCTGGGGACCGTACGATACGCCGCCGTAAAAACTGCCCATGCTGATGGGTAGGTGTTTGCCCAGTTTTTTTGCTTCGGTTTCTATCTGGGCGGCCAGTTCTCGGGTTGGAGCCAGGATAAGCACCTTGTGGTGCCGGACCGCGTCCACGGTCATGATACGCTGGAAAATGGATACCAGGAATGCGGCGGTTTTACCGGTGCCGGTCTGGGATTGCGCGTAAATGTCGTGCCCCTGAAATGACAGGGGAAAAGTTTCGGCCTGGACGGGCATGCAGGAAACATAGCCGGCTTCGGCTATTCCCCGGGCCAGGTCGGGGTGCAGGTTCAGTTCGGAATAATCCATTCGGTACGCTCGATACGTGTATGAAGTAGCGGCACAAAAAAATGCCGCGGATAGCCTGTTGCTTGCTGTACAGGATACTCTAAGCAAGCTGTGTTGTTAAGGGGATGTGCCTTCTACTATTGTATCCAACTGCGTGCGCAGGTCTTCGGTTTCCTGCATCCAGAAGGATCGGCTGCCCCACAGAGGGAAATGCGTTGCAAATCCTGCGTCGTTGCGCTGGCGGGTTTGCCATGCCAGGTAATGTATCATCCTAAGGATTCGCAGGCTTTCCACCAGGGCAAGCTCGCTACGGTCAAAGGGCATGAAGCGCTCGTAGCCTTCCAGGGCAGCGTTCCATGCATCGGGACATTCCGCGTAGCGTGATGGCATGAGCAGCCACAGGTCCTGCACGGCTGGCCCTACGGACAGGTCGTCAAAGTCGATGGCCACGAGGCCTTCATCCTGCCGGTCCAGCACATTGCCGCGGTGAAAATCCCCATGTAGGCGTATGGAACGGGGTTGAACCGACTGGAATGCGTTTGCGACACTGTGTGCAGCCTGGTCTATGATCGAGAAAAAAGCGTCGTGCGCGTCCGGGTGTACCGCTTCGGAAGCGGCTAGCTCTGTGGCGTACGATCGAACGCTGTCAGGTCCTATGGAAAAACGTCCGCGGGCGCTGCCCCTAGCTCCGACAGCGTGCACGC
>JAKQNL010000230.1 GCA_029565815.1 Spirochaetota bacterium
GCGGCCCGGACGGCAGCTGCGAAATCGTGTTCGGCAGCACGGCAACCTTGCGCGTCCAGCCCGGAACCCTCTTGTCCATCCGCAGCCTTGCCCTGTCCGAGGAGTCTGCCCGTATCGAAGCAAACCTGGCATCGGGTTCCATACTCAACAAGGTGCATAAGCTTGCCGGTACCGATTCGTACATGATCAATACCGATACCACCGTGTGCGGCGTGCGCGGCACCGACTTCATGGTCAGCGTGGACCCGCAAAGCGGAACCACCGTCGCTGTCCAGCAGGGCAGGGTTGCAGTTATCCCGTCCAGCAAGGTGGTCTTCGATCTGTTGGAGGCATCTGCATCGAGCGACGCGGCCGCCCAGGCCATTCAGGCAATTGTAGAAAGCGCTTCCATTGTGGAACCCGACCAGGAGTTGACGGTGAGCCGGTCCATGGCTGATTCCGCTTCCGCAGCCTATGTCGAGATAGCCGCACTGGTGGCCGCTGCGCCCGTTGCTCCTTCTACCCCAGAGTCTGCAAGCAGGGCCATGGCGCGCATAGCCCCGCCGCCCATGATCATGTTTGATAGCGGTATCGATTACGGTACGGCAGTAAGCACCGCAGTTGCACAAGCAGCTGAGGCTCCGGCTGCTGCGGTGGCCGAAGCCGGCAGCGCACCAGCACCGTCGGCGGCAACAGTCATGGCTGCACCTGCCCAGACCGCAGTGGAAGCTATGCGCCCGGAGCTTGCGGAAACCGTCAAGCGCTTACGGGCGGCAAGCGTCCAGCTAAAACCTGTGCTACCAGCCCCTGTCCGGGTTACGCCTGCAACCAAAGACCGCATGAAGGCTCTGGATTCCATGCAGGCTCCCGTTGAGCCAAGCCCCGAACCTGTCAGCATGGTTCCTAGCGCATCGGCAGCGGTTGCAACACCGGCTACAACAAGCACGACCCCCGCAAAACCAGCGCCTGCAAAACCGGCTCCTGCAAAACCGGCTCCTGCCAAGCCTGCTCCTACAAAACCAGCTCCAGCTAAACCGGCTCCGGCCCAGGCTGCACCGGCTACTGCACCGCTTGCAAGCGCAAAACCCAGCCCGGTGCTCGGTTCGTGGAAAGCCGTAAAAGGCCCCGTAACCGGCAGCGTTGTCCGTGTAGGTCCTAGCGGCGTGTTTGTGCTGTCGGATCCGGACGGAAACCTAACCGGCATGTCGGAAGATGGAAAGGTGCTGTGGCAGCTGGCTACCGCCAACCGAAGCGCGGATCGGTCCTACCCGGTGCCGTTTAAGGGCTTGGTGTATTACAGCGGTTCCAACGAACTGGTAGCCATCGATTCGGCCACCGGCGCGGTTATAGCTCGGGAAACATTGGAAGGCGATCGGGCGCATATTTTTGGTACCCGTGTGGTTCCATTCCCCGGTTCGGTGGTGTCTCCTACCCGCGATACCTTGGAGGTGCTAGACGAGCGTACGGGCAAGGTTGTGCGCAGCATACCGGTTCCCGACGGCATAACCATGACGCCGGCCAACTACGACGGCTTTGCAGCCATAGTGAATCAAAAAGGCGTGTTCATGCTCCTGGATCTGGTGTCCGGCCAGGTTAAAGCCCAGGTGCAAACCGGTGCCGTGCAGCCTGTTGCCCTGGCTCCGCGTATCCACGGAACGCTAGCCTGCTTTGCGGACCGCAAGGGCTTACTGGTCATGGTAGATCTAGCATCCATGACGGTAGCCTGGGAACGAAGCCTGCCCGGAGCCAGCGGCGTGTATACCGATATAGAAATCGGCGACGACGGCGTATTTGCGTTCAGTAAGGATATGGTGTATTCGTACACCCTGAAGGGCGAGCGGCTCATGGAGCCTATCAGCAAGGTAAGCGCACCGCCGCTCTTGTCCAAAGGCATACTGTATTACGGAACGCTTGACGGATTCCTGGTGGCTCTGCGCATAAAAGGCAGGGTGGAATTGGGCCGCGTAGAGCTGGGCGGCAAGGCAACAGCCCGACCGCTATTCTCCGACGGCGCTATCTATGTTGGCACCATAAGCGGAAAGCTGGTTAAGGTAGACGCAGCATCGTTCTAGCTTTAGGGTGATAAAACAAAACGGGTCCCGTGCGGGGCCCGTTTTTTGTAGCTGCACGCTGCATGGCGCATGCAAGGCTTAGTGTTTTGCGTGCTCCAGGGATAGCGTTTCCGTGGTCCGGTCGCTTACCGCAGCCGGCCCGTAATACTGGATGGCTCCGGGGAACAGATAGCAGGTGTCCGATGCCCACAGTGAGCGCGCGTCCTGGTAGGCCTTAAACGGAGCGCCGTCCAGGTCCACCAAGGCCTTACGGATAACCGGCTTGTCCGCTCCGTGGCGCCGTTCCAGGTTCATCATCATGGTTAGGGGTACGCCGCCTGCTTCCCATTGGTCAGCCGGCCTGGAAAGGTTATGGATGGAGGACAGGTAGCCGCTTAAGCCATCGGAGATGAGAGCCCAGGCGGTGTATCCAAGCGAGTAGCAGTAGTCCGCGTCGAAGTTGGACGGAAAGGCGCAGCGGCCTTCATAACCAAAAAAGTGAGCAAGGGGACTAAACGAGCCGGTATAGCTGCCGTCGGCTTTAAGCTCGGCCAGGCGTTGTTCGCACAGGGCAATGAGCAGCTTTTCGGTTTCTATGCGGGACACCTGCACGTTCCCGTGCGGGTCGCGGTCCATGATAAGCTGTTTGCGTATGTCGCTTGGTAGGCTGGCGTACAGGACGGCTGTCTGGGCTGGTAGTTTGGCCGCGATGAATGCAAGCTTTGCATCGTCGGTCAGTGTCTTAAAGCGTTCTGCCTGGCCGGCTATAAGCTCGTTTAAGTCATGGATAAGGCTTTTGAATTCCGGCACAAATTCCACAAGACCTTCTGGTATGAGGACAACGCCAAAATTCATGCCTTTGTCCGCACGGGTTACTACCGACGCGCATATACCTTCCACCACCTGCGCAAGGGTCATGTTCTTGGCTTCTATTTCCTCGCTGATGAGGGCAACGTTTGGCTGGGTTGCCAATGCGCATTCCAGGGTGATGTGGCTGGCCGAACGGCCCATCAGCTTGATGAAGTGCCA
>JAKQNL010000250.1 GCA_029565815.1 Spirochaetota bacterium
GATTCTTGGCGTTGACGGCAAACCTGTGTCGCTTGGGCTATTGTCTGCGCCGCTGGTGCAGTTTGCTGCCGCGTCGCGCGGGCGCTACCTGCGTGCGGACGATCCCCTTGCATATAGCGACGCAGTATCGCTGGTCGCTCCCATGGCACAACGCGTATCGCAGCGTGAACTGCAATCCGGCATACGCTCTGTATTGTCGCTTTCTGCCCTTATCGCGCTTGGTTTTTCGTACCTGTGTTCCAGGCCGCCGTACTCGCGACGAGCGCGTGCTTTAGCTGTACGTAGGGGAGGCCGAACGTGAGGAACGGCCGCTGCATACTGTGTTTATTTTGTATCACGCTCTGTGCGTCCTGCTCGCGCTTGTCCATGGGGATGCAGGTGCTGGACGGCAACCGCCTTGTGTCATCCGGCAGGCTCCACGACGCTGCGGCGCGCTATCTGAGTGTGGGTACGGAAAGCTTCGACGCGGTAGGAGCGTACAATCTGGCCAACGTGTTTGTGCGCTTGGGACAAAATGCTGCCGCAGAGCCCCTGTTTGCGCTTGCATGCGCTTCCAAAGACAGGCGCATTGCGGCATCGGCATGGTACAACCAGGGCGTCGCCTGGTTCGCACAAGGCCGCTACCAGGAAGCCGCTAGCGCGTTCCGCAGGGTGTTGCAAGGCTTCCCGGGCAAGCTGGATGCGGCTGCTGCATACGAAGCCGCGATTGCAGCCATGCCCAAGCCCGATGAAGCAGGCCTCGTGGAAGGCGGCTCCATGCAAGAAGGGCCGGCCTCAGGCGGCACAGAAGCGATGAACCTGTCCAGGCACAGTGAGCAGTCCCCATTTTCCAGCGCGCCGTCTACTGCCGCGCAACACGGTGATCACTAATGAAACGCACTATCGCAGTCTGCTGTTTTGCCATAGCCTGCAGCTGGTATGCCATCGCGCAAACCGCACCGAGCGTGCGTATCGAGCCGCGTACTCCGACTGAAGGAGACATGCTAACGATCAGCATCGAGCTAGCCGGCCCGGAAACAGCTAGAGTTAGCTTGCCCATACCGAGCCTACAAGGCCCTATTGCGTTTGTGGAGTCTAGCGTGCGTCCGTCAACTACCCAGCACGACGGTGGACTGCCGCAAACGCTAGCCACCATGATATTGCAAACTACCGGCCCAGGCAGCGCTTCCATACACGAGCTGTCGGTTTTAATAGACGGCGGTGCTATGCTCCTTGGTTCGTATGTTATCGATATAGCACCACTGCCTAGTAAGCCAGTTTCATCGCGTTCTGTTGGTAGCTGGGATGCGCCTTCTCGGCTGTGGGCATACCAGCCCTTTGTGTTGCGTGCCCGAGATTCTGCCGGCTTTGCGTTAAGCACGCCCGGCCTGTTCATACGTTCCGTTGTGCTTGAGCCTTTGCCACAGCCGGGAGCATACCGGGCTCTGTCTACTACAGCCGGCCGTGTTCTGTTACCCGCAGCCGCTGCCCGTAGCGGCCAGGATGAGTACAGGCTCAGCCAGCGCTTTTTGGAAGTGTTAGCTCTGCCCCCCGCTGTGGATGCAACCAAAGCGGTCGGACAATGGAGCGTTCGGCTATCAGTGCAAGCCGCTTCCACCTTTGCGCTCATGGGACAGCGTGTTGGCTTTGAGGCATCCGCCAGCGGCACAGGCTCGGTTCCGTGGGCGAAAGGCCCACAGGTGCAGGTATTCGATCCTGATGGTAGGCGCCTGGATGTGCAATCGCTTAGCGCTACCGACGCGAAAGCCGATGGGGAGACGTGGTCGGGCACGGTGTACAGCCGCGGCTCGTTTTTACTGACCATGGCCGGCGTGTACCGGGTACAGGTGCTTCCCTATGCATATTTCGACCACAGTTCCGAACTCGTGAAAACGGCAACTGCGGATCCGGTGCTCATACGCGTTCAGAGGCCGGAACTGCCCTCATGGGAGCCTTCCACGGCGCAGCGTGATTTTTTACTAACGCTTTCATCGGATACTAATAAAGCGCATCCGGTATTGGCAGCGGCTAGCGCTCTGGCGCTTCAGGGTAAGCGTGCAGAAGGCCTCGCCCTTGCGGCTGCTCTGTCGCGCGGGTTTTGTCCTCCCAAGGACGCCGAGAGCCTAGCGGATATCCTGGATGAATCGCTTGGCACAAGCCGAATCAGAGACAGGCTGCCGCCGCCGGTCTGGATATTCGCCGCGGCTCTGTGCCTTGCCTTGTTTGCCCTGTGTGCGTATGTTCTACCTCGTCCCGGCATGCGAAACAGAAGCGGCTCTGTCAAAGCCCTTGTAGTGCTGTTTTTGATTCTATGCCTGGCAAGTGCATGCCTTTTGGCAGTGTCGCTTGTAGAGCGATCCTTGCCCTGCGTCGTGTCGCTGGGCGCGGCTCTGCGCTCTGCGCCTAGTGAGCTTGCCGACATGGTTGCGATAAGCCGAGCAGGCATTTCGGGCAGAGTCCGGGCTACAGGCCAGGACTGGTTATTTGTTCGCTTTGTGGACGGAAGCTCCGGCTGGGTGCAGGCGGATGAAGTAAGGCGGTATTGAGCTATGAGTTTTGGCCATGTGCTGGATCAGTGGGAAAACCGGAAACGGGGAAGCTCCATACGCGAAGATGAGCGGGCAGCCGACCCTGTCCGCGCAAGCCAGGAAGCATGGTTGGCCAAAAACGGAACCGTAAGTGCTGCGGATCGGGAAGCCATGGCCGAACAGCGGGCTCATGGAGGCCGCTGTAAGCGTGAATTAGATGCCTTGCCCTATGACGGCCGGCTGGATTTGCACGGCATGACCGGCGAACAGGCAGAAGATGCTTTAAGCGGTTTTTTCCAGCGCGCACGCAGCCGTGGATGGCGCAAGGTATTGGTCATTCACGGAAAGGGCATACACTCCACAAGCCAACCGGTGCTCGCCCGCGTGCTTGCGGCTTTTCTAACGCGCTGCCGCCATGCCGGGCGTTCGGGCAAAGCCGCGGCCTCGGATGGCGGAAGTGGAGCTACCTGGGTGCTGGTAAAAGATTAACGCTCGCGGTAGATGATGCGTCCCCTGGACAGGTCGTACGGAGACAGAGCTACCTTGACGGTGTCGCCTGGAACGATACGGATATAGTGCTTGCGCATTTTGCCGGACAGGTGGGCAAGTATGATATGCCCGCCGTTTTTTAGCTCTACACGGAACATGGTGTTGGGAAGTGATTCCCGTACAACGCCTTCTACTTCGATGGCTTCTTCTTTGGCCACAATGCCTCCACAATAAATTTCGGGCAAGGCCATTGAAGACGACGCCCACAACGCTATAATAGTACGGAACTGCGCTTGCAGTGTCAACCTAGCCTCCGGGCTTCCAATTCTGTAACGGATTGTCGCATACGGGGTTCTTGGTTGACATATAATGGGTAAATATGAATAGTAAGGGACCCGAAAATAGGGTACCCCCACGGCGAGGAGGTCGGAAATGGACAAAGCTTTTACCGAAACAATGCGCGTGTCGCTGCTTGCGATGAAGCAGGAAATACTGGAAAAACTGGTGGCTGCGAACGCTGAGTTCCGCGCGATAGTCGAAGAAACGGACCCAAAGGATATCGCCGATGTGGCATCCGATGATGTGGACCGCAAAATGCTTGAAGCGCTCGGCAGCCAGGACGTTAAACGCCTTCGTGCGATAGACAGCGCCATTATCCGCATCCAGCAGGGTCGCTACGGCTTGTGCATGAAGTGTTCCAAGAAGATACCGGAGGAACGCCTAAAGGCACTGCCCTACGCCGTGCTGTGCATCGACTGCCAGAAAAACGAAGAGCGACGCAACCGCTAGCTTCTGCTTTGGGCAGCTGCTTACTCGATGGGTGACCAGGCGCGGCCGGTTTTGGTAACGATGAGGAGCCTGTCGTAGCCGGCAGCCTGTGCAAGCCGTAGCCCGTCCTCACGGCAGCGAAGCAGAT
>JAKQNL010000255.1 GCA_029565815.1 Spirochaetota bacterium
ACCGACAGCGGCCGGTCCGTGATGGAACTTTGCTCCATTTTTTCTATCAGCACCGTGTAGAAATAATGCTTCATGCGGAGCTTGGTCATCATGTCGGTGGTGGTCATCTCGAACAAGAAAGCGTTGTTGATGGCAATGGCGGCTAGGGTTGCGATATTCTGCAGGTACTCTTTCTCGTAGTCGGAAAAATCCTCGCCCATGATCTGCTCGCCCAAAATCAGTATGCCGTTGATCACGCCCTTGGCTTTGAGCGGCATAATGATGGTCGGGCCTAGGGCTTCCATGGATTCCAGCCCGCCCAAATTGCCCAGAATGGATCGCACCTCGTCCAGGGTGTATGGTTTGTAATCGCGGGAGAACAGCTTGACCGCCGGTATATCTTCGGCCAGCGAGTAATCGACCCTGTGGTCCACCTCAAAACCTTTGTAGTTGCGGTGCAAGGCAAAATACGGCGAGTCTATGCCCTTTTTTGCATACAAGGCAGCCTTGAGCACCTTCATCTGGCCCATAATGGTATACAGTATCGAGTCGATGAGTATGGGGTAATCAAGGGTGGAGTTGAGGCTTTTGCTTACTTCAAGGAGCTGTTTGAGGTCGAATATCTGCTTTTCATACTCTTCCCGCAGCTGTTCCAGCTCAATAGGATCATTCATATGCTTATTATTGAATCTCCGAGCTTAGTATAGCGCGCTTCTGGCCAATACTCCAGTAAAAATCCGATTTCGCTAGAACGGGGCCAAAAGTCATGAGGTGGACGAAACGGCCTTGGACCGCCATGCGACAGCATTCTGGAACAGATCCAGGCCCAGGCCGCCCCGTATGCCACGGCGGCGGTACGGATGGGCTTCCGGGTGTATCGAAGCTTCGGGATGGGGCATGAGGCCGAATACGCGGCCTGTGGCGTCGCAGATGCCGGCTATGTCGTTGACCGATCCGTTTGGATTGCGCCCGTCGTAGCGAAGGGCTACCCGGTGTTCTTTTTCCAGCCGCTTGAGCGTGTCCGCATTAGTGCAGACAAATTTGCCTTCGCCGTGCCGTATGGGCAAGAGCCGCGGACTTAAGCCTTTAGTCCACACGCATGGGCTGTCATGCTCAAAGCGCACATCCACCCACTCGTCCAGGTAGTGGCCGCAGTCGTTGTGCACGAGCGACGCTTCCGCTTTGCCCTGGCCGTCCAGGTCCGGCAACAGGCCCATTTTTACCAATACCTGAAAGCCGTTACAGATACCTATGACCATGCCGCCGTCCGCGATAAAGGAGCGTATGTCCTTTTCCATGCTGGATCGGAACATATTTGCAAGCACCAGAGCTGAACCCAAATGGTCGCCGAAGGAAAATCCCCCGGGAAAAGCCAAAAAGCCTGCGCCGGCCAAAAGGCCGGGCTTGGCTATGAGATCCGCCGCATGGACAAGCTGAGCCTGGGCTCCGGCCATGGTAAATGCATGTCCCAGTTCCTCGTCCGCGTTAATGCCGTATCCGCTTACTATAAGAGCTCGCACGCTTGCCATCCCTTTCTGTGTATCGGGCCTACGAGGATATGGGCGTTTTGAATGCCCGTTCCAGGTCGGCCAGGCTGGCCTTGGCCAGCACGGTGCCCGACAGCCGTAGCTCCATGATGCCGGTTGAGTCGGTAGAGCCTAAAAGCCTGAACGGATGGCCCGCCAGGGTGCTTTCAAAGCGCTCCCTGTCTTGGGCCCGCACCGACACGATAAACCTGCCGCCGCTTTCGGAAAACAGTATGCCCGGGGCCTGTGCGCCGGCTGCAGAACCCGGCAGGCGGGACAGCTCTGCTTTTATGCCAAGCCGGCCGCCCAGACAAGATTCTGCAAGCGCTACGGCCAGGCCGCCGTCGGAGCAGTCGTGGCAGGAGCGCACGATGCGGCCGGATATAGCCCTGGCAAGCGCGTGGTACAGGGCCTTTGCCTTGGCCAGATCCACATCGGGAGCTTTGCCGTATTCCGGCTGGCTTTCGCCTTTGGCCTGTGCCTGTCGGCCGACAACGCGCTCGAACATGGTGCAGCCTAACTCGCCGTTGGTATCGCCCAAAAGGTAGACCAGGTCGCCTGCATCCAGAAAGTCCGTGGATATGGCTTTGCGCACGTCGGACAAGCCGCCCATGAGGGTAACCAGCAGCGTTGGCCGCACGGATATTTTTTTGCCGCCGGCGCGGGCGTCGTTTTTCATGGAATCTTTACCGGACACCAGGGGCAGGCCGTAAACCAAGCATGCCTCTCGCAGGCCTTCGCAGGCGCGCACCAGCTGGGCTGCCTTGTGTTCGCCGTCCGGGGTGCCTTCCGACAGCACCGGATCCGGCCAGCAGAA
>JAKQNL010000269.1 GCA_029565815.1 Spirochaetota bacterium
CGCATCAGGGCCGCCGCATCCTCGCCGCCCATGGCGCCCATACGCACATCCAGTACTACCGCCGCCCATTCCTTACTGCGGGCGCTAAACAAACGTACCGCGTCTTCGCCGTCGGTGGTGGTTTCCACGGTGCAGCCCAGCGAGCGCAGCATGGCCTTGCCCGTTTCGCGCGGTATCTCGTCGTCGTCTGCAATGAGCACCAGACCTTTTCGTGCGTGAACTTTTCTTTCTTCCGTGGCCGCTGCCTGCTGGTCTGTGGCCGCGGGCAGCCACAGGGCAAAGGTAGAGCCTTTTCCCGGTTCTGATACGACATCCACAAAGCCGCCGTGCTGGGTGGCCGTCGCGTGTACCATGGCCAGCCCCAGACCGCTGGAGCTGTCCCCCTGCTTGGTGGTGTAGAACGGATCGAATATTTTGGTAAGGATGTGGCGCGGAATGCCCACGCCGTTGTCGGTCACCGACAGGCGCCAATAGTCTGTATCGGCCACTTCCATAACGCCGCTGGCTGATGTTCGTTTTGGCCTGCCTTTGGCAAGCTCCAGCCGTATGATGCCTCCGCGCTGTTCGTCGCTTGGGCGCATCACGGTCATGGCGTGTTCCGCATTGATGACCAGGTTTAGGATAGCCTGCTCGATCTGGCCTGAGTCGCCGTCGATAGTTGCGCTTGGCAAGGTTTCGTAACGTAGGCTTACCGACTTGTCCAGCGATAGTTCAGCGAATTCCATCACGCGGCGGACGGCTTCGTCCAGGTGAAAGCGCTTGCGTTCCGGCGAGTGTTTTCGCGTCAGGGTAAGCAGCCTTTTCACCGATGATGCTGCGCGCTGGGCGGATCGGTCTATGATGGCTAATTCGGGTAATAAGTCCTGCGGATCTGTGCAGGAATTGCTTTCCAGTTGCGCCTTGATGATGGATACCGCCCCGACGATACCGGACAGGGTGTTGTTAAAGTCGTGGGCTATGCCGCCGGACAGGGTTCCTACCGCTTCCATTTTCTGGGCGTGGTCCAGGTTGCGTATGCGCTCGATGTTTTCCGCCGCCTGCCTGCGCTCTTCCGTTACGTCGCGCGCGATGATGGCCAGTATCATGCCGTCCGTGTGCGGTATGGTAAACGAGTCGCTTTGGATAAGGCGCTTAGCCCCATCGGGCCGTATTATTTCCGACTCGATGATCCTTCTGGTCCAGGTGGATTCTTTGCCCTCCAGCACGGCCTTGATGGCAGCGTGGATTTTTCCCGGATCGCGTTTTTCCGGCGGTTCCATACTTGCCCGCAAGTCCCAATAGGGCGCGCCTATGGCGTCCGTGGCTGCAAGGCCGGTCATTGCGACCATGGGCTCGTTCCAGCGAACAACGCGGCCGGCCGAATCGGTGAGCACTATGCCATCCAGCGAGCGGGCCATGAATTCGTCCAAAAGGAGGCCTGTGTCCGCAAGCCGTCGTTCTGCCCGAGCCCTGGCCTGTTCTGGCCGTAGGTCCACAGCGTACACGACGGTACCGTCGGTGCCTTTGCCGTTTACCCGGTGCATGCGTAGCCGTACGGGTATCGCAGACGGCCCGAATACGGTTTCATGCTCGGCGTGTTCCGATTCCAAAGAGCATTGGCAGGCCGGTATGCCGCCCAGGGGCTTGGGTAGGAGCTGCGTGCACGGCATGCCTATAGCTTGACGCAGGCTTGTGCGGCCGCATGCGCGCAGGGCGCTCTGGTTAGCCCAAATGAGGCTGCCGGATTCGTCCAGATACAAGACAAAGCCCGACATGCTTTCCAGAATGTCCAGCGCTTCGCCTGCCGGCAGTATGGACAGGAATCCGTACTTGTCCATGGCTATGATCATGCCGACGGACAGTATGACTATCCAGATGATGGCCATGTTCGGAAAATTGAAACCTATAAACAAAAAAATGGAATCGCTTACAAAACCAAGGAGGCATGCGCTCAGGTAGGACCAGCCCAGTATCAGGTATTTTGCCCGTTCGCGGCGGCTGGATGCCTTCACCCGCTTGCGGAAGGCTATGATCACCGAAGCAAGTATATAGGAGAAATAATGCGCGACGAATACGCCGTAGGCCCAGTTGTGCTGCACG
>JAKQNL010000274.1 GCA_029565815.1 Spirochaetota bacterium
GACGTAAACGACTGCCCGGTGCTCATGAAGAAGCTCGTGCAAAAGCTTTTAACGATACGCGTAAAGCCGTACTACATCTACCAGTGCGACCTGTCCCGCGGTATCAGCCACTTCCGCACCACCGTCAGTAAGGGCATCGAGATTATCGAAAACCTGCGCGGACACACCTCGGGCATGGCTGTTCCTACCTTTGTGGTGGACGCTCCCGGCGGCGGCGGCAAGACCCCGGTCATGCCCAGCTACCTTATCACCAGCAACGACAAGCGCGTTGTGTTGCGCAACTACGAAGGCGTCATCACCACCTACGACGAGCCAGGCGAGTACCACGAGGACTGCGGTAAGTGCCGTATCTGTTACGACGAACTGCAGCTGAACGCAACCTGCGGCGTGGCGCGTTTATTGTCGGGCGACGACAAGACGCTCGAGCCAAAAGGCCTTGTGCGCGCTGCCAGAAATTCCGGTAGCCTTACGCCCCGCGGCAAACGCTGAGTTGTTCCTGGTATGTAGCCGCAGAGTCGCAGAGGCACAGTAGGGAACTATGATGGAAAGGAGCGTTGAGACATGAAAGCCAGGAATAGACCTGTTGCGTTCTTGCATAATCAGGGTCTCGATGTATCTCGGCGCGCTTTCCGTTTGCTTTTGTCAAGCAGCTGTAGTCTCTCTGTGACTCTGCGTCTCTGTGGTAACGCCTATGCTTCCTCCGTGTCTCCGTGCCTCCGTGGTAGATTTTCTCGTGCCGGATGGTTTTGCCATGCTTGAAAGAGCGGATACCTACCTTGGCCGCGTTACCTTCATAAGTGGGGAGGGCAAACACTGCGGTAAAACCACCTTCATGAACCGCGCAGCATCCCTTGTTAGGCAAGCCGAGCGGGGAACCAAAGCTCAAGGCCTACTGATAATGACTGTCGGCTATGACGGAGAATCGAGGGATTTTCTGAGTGGTGCCCGTAAGCCTTCTGTTCCCGTTTTTAAAGGGGATTATTATATAACTGCAGAACGCTTTCTTCGTTCGGGCGGCTCATGTCCGGAAATCGTGGATGTGCTATCCGGCTCTTCGGTGCTTGGGAGGCTTGTGTTAGTCCGCGCAAGCAGGGACGGAACTGCCGCTCTGGTCGGACCTGAAGGAAATGCCGGTGTTGGCTGGGTTTTGTCTCGGGTGCTGGATTCAGGGCTTGCATCCACCGCTCTGGTGGATGGTGCAATCAACCGGATTACCCAGGCTTCCAGCCGGCCTGATGCGCAACTTGTGTATGCGCTACAGGTAGATCAGGTAGGAGCTGCAAAGGCAGCCAGCCATGTCAAACGAATGGCTACCCTTGTATCACTATCGCTTGATGACGGGCTTTCAGAGGATGTGTACCGCTTAAGCGATGCGCTTACCGCCGAGACAGCCGCACGGCTTCCAAAGGATGCGCTTGTGGTATCGGTAGCGGATTTTACATCCGTGTTCCTGGGCGGTTCAGAGCTTAATGCTTTTCTTCGAGAGCGCCGGCTCCTTGTACGGCGGCCTATACGTTTTGCCGGTTTTTCGGTGGTTTGCCGCGGAATCCAAGACAGCGCTTTTGCCCAAATGGTCGGAAGATCTGCAGCCTTGTTATCGTTTAATCCCTACGAGGCACACGAAGAAGGCGCGGCATGAAGGCTGCATGGTCATTTTGCGCAATGGAAGCATTATGGTCGCTCTATGAGCCCTTGTCTCCGTGGGGACGGGACGAGCGCGAGCGAAGAATTGTTTTCACCGATATAGATACCATTAGCGCCCGCCACGACGATGTGGATCGCGCAATCGCGTGGTTAGGTTCGGTCGATGCATTGACGCGTGACCGGATGAGCTGGCACCTCAAGCGTATGCCGCGCATTCCTGTTGAAGCCAAAAGCGAATACGAGATAAGCGAACTGTTTCAGCTGAAAAAGTTTTTGGCAAACTACAAGGGCGTGCGAGCCGCACTCGATGCGTCGACTGCGCAAGCGTTCGGTTTCGCTGATGCGGGTTCAGCTCTTGCGCGTGAATTGGATCGAGGCGGCTCGGATGCGGAAACGTTCTTCCTGGCCGACGCTTACGATGAGAACCTGGCCAGCTGTCGAGCAAAAATAGCAGCCTGTATGGAGCGAGAGCGGGCAGAGCACGCACGGGCGGAAGCGCAGGCTCGGCTGGAAAAAGGCTTGTCCTTTGACGGCAGGGAATTTCTGTTGGTTGATAAAAGCCGTGCGCCATCGGAACTGGCCGATGCCGCGCTGTACATGCTGGAGCCTTATGACGACACCCGATACCTGGTTCGTCTGCGGCCGTCGGCTTTAGCCATGGCTATCGCAGAAGAAAAGCGTGCGCTGTTTGAACAGGAACGTGAAGCCGAGAATCGTGTCGTGCAAAAGCTTTCCATCCTGGTTGCAAGCGCCATGGCGGAACTCATGCAAGCGATGCATGCCATTACCCGATGGGATTTGGCTCGGGCGGCTGCAGTGCTTGCTCTGCGCTACGCCATGGTACGGCCGGTGCTTTCTAGTGATAGTTTGGTAATCGAATCCGGGCGCTACCTGCCATGTATGCAGGACTGCGAGCGGCTTGGCTTGTCGTATGCGCCGCTTAGCGCCAGTTTTGATGAGCCGGCTGTGGTGCTTTTCGGCTCCAATATGGGCGGGAAGACCGTTGTACTTAAAACCGTGTTGTTTTTCCAAATTGCCGCCCAGGCTGGCTTGTTCGTTCCGGCCGCTGTCTTTGCTTCCCGTGTTTATGCGTCCATTCTGTATGTGGGCGAACAGATGGGAGAAATTTTAAGCGGCCTGTCGGGTTTTGGTTCCGAGGTATGGCGCTTGCAGGCGGCCCTGGAAAGCGGTGGCAGTAGCCTGGTGGCGTACGACGAGCTTGCACGGACTACGGGCTCGCACGAGGCCGAAGCGCTTCTGTCGGCGGTGGTCGAGCATTACGCTAGTGCTGCGTCCGGACGCAACTGCGTCGCGCTTTTTGCAACCCATTTTCGGGGAATCGCACGAGTGCATGGAGCGCAATACCTGCGCATGATGGGGTTGGACCGCGATGCTGCACGACAGGCCATTTCTACCGGCTTGCCGCTTGAGGCGAGGCTGTCTGGCATAAATAGGCACATGCGGTATAGTCTGGCCCCAGATGACGGCACGGCGCTGGAATCCAGTGATGCCCTGGCCGTAGCTTCCATGCTCGGTCTTAATGAAGAAATAGTTACCAGTGCACGGAAGCATATATCCGGTTCGTAGCATTGCTGTAAAAAATAAACTGGGGGGCTAGGCTGCCCTCCGATACGGCGACCCGGAATCGGGCGCTATGAATGGAAGGAAGGCTCATGAGAACCAAATTGCATCTTCCAAAAGACCGGGTGGATTACGCCCGGCAGTTGGCTAGGAAGATATCGGCGCCGGTGGCCGACTTTATTGACGGTCACAGTTCGGTTACCGTCGAGCGCGCGACATTACGCTTGGCCGGAGCCGACGGAGCGAACGCGGACGGTGTGCCGGTACCCAACCTGGTGGTTGACCGCTTAAAGGCCGCAGGTTCTGAGATTCTGGAAGAAGGCGCGCTCCTTCGCTATGTAAACGCCCTGGTAAAAGAAGGCGTAAGCGTAGAACAACTGAATCAGAAAATCGCTTCTGGTTTTGACATCATGACACCGGCTTTGGGCGACCGCGGCGCTATCCAACGCAAGACAGAAGAGCTGGTAAACCGGTCGACCGCCCGCGTAAAGGATAACCGTGCGCACCGCGATCGCAAGCAGGAAGAGTTCCGCGACCGGAACTCCAAGCCGCTACTGTACCTGATTGTCGCGACCGGAAACATTTACGAAGATGTAAAGCAGGCGAAGGCTGCAGCCATGCAAGGCGCGGATGTGATCGCGGTGATACGTACCACCGCCCAGAGCCTTTTGGACTATGTTCCGTTCGGGGCGACAACCGAAGGTTTTGGCGGCACGTACGCGACTCAGGAAAATTTCCGCATCATGCGGGCCGCGCTTGACGAAGTAGGCGAGCAGCAAAAACGCTATATTTTGCTTACAAACTACGCTTCCGGCCTGTGCATGCCCGAGATCGCCGCCATGGGCGCACTAGAGCGCCTAGACATGATGCTTAACGACAGCATGTACGGCATCCTGTTTCGAGACATCAATATGTACCGGACCTTCGTTGACCAAAAATTTAGCCGCATGATCAACGCGTACGCAGGCATCATCATAAACACCGGCGAAGACAATTACCTGACCACCAGCGACGCATTTGAAAAAGCCTATACGGTGCTTGCAAGCCAGTTTTTGAACGAGGAGTTCGGTTTCCGGGCCGGCTTGCCCCCGAAACTGTTAGGTCTTGGTCACGCGTTCGAAATGGATCCTTCCATAAAGAATGGCTTTTTGTATGAACTGTCTCAGGCTCAGATGGCCCGCGAGATTTTCCCGGAGCATCCGCTTAAGTACATGCCCCCCACCAAGTTTATGTCCGGCGATATATTCAAGGGCTTGGCTATGAACACGCTATTCAACTTCGTATCCAAAGCCACCAACCAAGGCATACACCTGCTGGGTATGCTTACGGAAGCAGTACACACGCCCTTCATGATGGACCGCTACCTTGCCGTGGACAACGCTAAATACGTGATGAACAGCATGGAAGGTTTTTACGACGATATTGAGTTCCGCAAGGACGGCATCGTGGTTCAACGCGCTCACGATGTTCTGAACCAGGCCATTTCTTTCATGGAGCAAGTTGCCGGCGTCGGTATGTTCGATTCCATAGAGCGCGGTTTGTTTGCAGAAGTAAAACGGCCAAAGGATGGCGGCAAAGGGCTGGAAGGGCTGATCAAAAAAGGTCCGGCTTATTTCAATCCGTTTGAAGCGCATTTCATCCGGGAACTGGGCCTGGGAAAATAAGGAGATAGAAGCATGAGAGTAGTAAAGCCGTACGGCGATACGATGGACGACGGCAAGGTGCAGCTTTCCTTTACCCTTCCCGTGCCCGACGGAGCAAAGGGCCGCGAGGCTGCGCGCAAGCTGGTGCTTTCCTGGGGTTTCAAAGACTGTGAAGTGGTGCATTCATCGCCATTGTCCGACGAGTTTTCCTTTTACGTTGCTTACGGAAAATCCGAGTCCTCCATCGACTACGACTCGGTAGTGGCCGACGAAGCTGATTCCGACGGTACCATGAGCATGGATGAGGTGAACGAGTTCATCCGGCAGAATATAGGCCGCAAGGTTGTGGTGGTAGGCGCGTGCACCGGCTTTGACGCGCACACTGTCGGCATCGACGCTATCATGAACATGAAGGGATATAATCATCACTTCGGTCTGGAGCGTTATCCGGAAATGGAAGCATACAACCTAGGCGCTCAGGTTCCGAACGAAAAGCTTATAGAATACGCGGTCAAGGTTAATGCGGACGCGATACTGGTAAGCCAGGTGGTTACCCAGAAAGATACGCACATACACAACATGACGGAGTTCATCGAGCTACTGGAAGCCAAGGGCCTGCGCCAGAAATTCATCTGCGTGGCTGGTGGCCCGCGCATCGGCAACAAGCTTGCTGTGGAGCTTGGCTACGATGTCGGCTTTGGGCGCGGCGCATATGCGGACGATGTCGCAAGCTACGTGGTCAACAAAATTGTAGAGAAAAAGCAGCGCTAAGTTTATACAGCTGCCTGCAAGCTTATCCCGCCCTTTCCTGAGGGCGGGTTTTTTTACCGCTTAAGGCCGTATGCTTTTTGGAATCGCCTTGGTATACTTACAGTACTATAGAGAAAATTCACCGACTGATTGGAGCTTCCATGACCGAACTCGACGGTTACTTGCTGCATGGTTTCTTCAAGTCCGGCGCGCACAGGGTAAGCCTAGCCCGATCCCGCATTGACGGGATCAACGTGTTTCCGGTACCGGACGGCGATACCGGTTCAAACATGGCAGCTACCTTATTGAATGCGATCGACGCAATCGAACCGGGGCCGTCCGCGGCGGATACGCTGTCGGCGCTTGCCGATGCAGCGTTGGATTCCGCGCGGGGCAATTCCGGAGTCATCCTTGCCCAGTTTATTTATGGCTTGTCCGAGGCCGTGGTGAATGCGCGTGTACGTACCCGCGAATTTGCAGCCGCTGCAGGCAATGCGTATGCGCGGGCGAAAGCATCGATATCGCAGCCAAAAGACGGTACCATTCTTTCGGTTATCAATGACTGGTCGGCTTCGCTATTGCGAAAAAGTCAGGGAATAGACAGCTTTGACGAGCTCATGCATGCGACAGCGTCTGATCTTGCGCAGTCGCTGGAATCGACCAGGGACGTGCTACCGGAAATGCGCACTGCGGGTGTCGTTGACGCAGGAGCCGCAGGCTTTGTTGAATTCATCGCCGGAGCGCGGGATTACCTGGCTGCCGGTGCTCCTGCATTCCAAGCCGAGCCTGGCCAGACTAGCCCTGCCGCGTCGGTACACCACGACCATGACGGGGCTACAGCACCTGTCTACCGTTATTGTGCAGAAGCCATTGTATCCGCGCATGATCTTGATGCATCCAGCATACGAGCCGCCCTTGAGCCCTTGGGCGACAGCCTGATTGTGGCAGCCGGAAAAGCGCGGGCTCGCGTGCACCTGCACACCGACGACCCGGCGGCTATGGTGCACGTGCTGGCTGGCTACGGAACGGTAAGCGCGCACAAGGTTGACGACATGGCGCTTCAGTACCTGGATGCGCATACGAGCCATCCGGCAACGGCTGTGGTAACGGATTCGTGCTGCGATCTGCCCGATGCAATGCTGCGAAAGCTGGGGGTGCACGTCGTGCCCCTGTTGCTTGGTTCCGGGCAAACCGAATACCTGGACAGGCTTACCATAAGCCCAGAGTTGTTTTGGGAGCTGTCTGGCCAAAAGGGTACCTTCCCCCGCACCAGCCAGCCGCCTGCGGCATCCTTTGACCGACTGTACTCGGGCCTTTTGGCGCATTATGAGAATGTTCTGTCGGTACACCTTGCATCCGCGCTTTCCGGCACCTGCGAGGCTGCGCATCGCTCTGCTCAAAAGATTGATGATACAAAGATAACGGTGGTAGATTCCCGCCACCTGTCGGCTTCCCTTGGCCTGGTGGTGTACCGGCTGGCTACGGCCATACGGGAGGGCATGAGCGCGCTTGATGCACAAAAGGCTTTGCTCCAGTGGACGCAAAAAGCCCGCCAGTTTGTGTCGGTTACCAGCCTTAAATACATGGTGCGCGGTGGCCGGGTGAGCCCGCTTAAAGGCGCTATCGCAAAAGTGCTGAATCTGAAACCCATCGTGTCCGTAGACGAAAATGGAAAATCGATCCTGTATGGTAAGGCGTTCTCCGAAGAAGCAAACTTCCGAAAGATTCTGGCAATGGTATCGGATATTCACGAAAAAGCGCCCATTATGTATTACGCCCTCGGACACGCGAGCGCGCCACAAAAGGCCGAGCGGCTTGCTAAACGGCTGACAGACCTTGTGGGGTTTCCGCCTTTGTACATAACCGAGATTTCGCCGGTGGTTGCCCTCAACTCCGGCCCCGGCGCTGTGTCTGTCGTTACCATGTCCCGTTAACCAGCTTTTACGGTATGAAAAAAAGTAGGCCGGCCCCGCGGGGCCGGCCGAGTCGTTATAGGCTTTGCTAGCCCGTCAGCGTTTTTTAGGCGGTAGCGGCACGAAAATCGAGGTGGATGCTTTGTATGCCTTGTATTCCGGGTCGTTTCCCCAGCGCTTGTCGGCCGCTTTTTCCAAAAGCGGTATGCCGCTTACAAAGAGTAAGAGGCAGGTAATGAAAACAGGGCCAAGTACGCTAAGCCATAGAAGGCCAGACAGCGCCGATAGAACCATCACAAAAATGCCCCACCACAGGAGCGATTCGCCAAAGTAGTTTGGGTGCCTGGACCAGGACCAGATGCCACTTTTGATGAAAGAATCCGAGCCAGACTTCTTGAATGCGCTTTTTTGCGCGTCGGCGGCCACTTCGATACCGATGC
>JAKQNL010000295.1 GCA_029565815.1 Spirochaetota bacterium
TTCTGCGTTCGGATTTTTTGGACGACTTTTAGCTGGCGGAAGACCTGAGTGTTACGAAGCTTTGGGATGGCTGGTAAAGGGGAATTAGACTACAGACGTATCCCAAAGCTTCGTAACACTACACACAGGCCGATAGCCAGGCTACCCTTTAGTCTTCCCCTACTGGTTTTCCATCCCAAGCACCTTGAGTCTGTATCGCAGTCGCCGTTCGTTAATGCCCAGTTCCCTGGCCGCTGCACTCTTGTTGCCATCACTGCGTTCCAGGACACGCTTAAGGAAATCCCGCTCAAAGGCGAACATGGTTTCTTCGTAGCTGCCTTCGGGCATAGAAGTGCCGGCACTTGCAGTGTCGCCCTCCAGCGGAAGGAATATATCCATTTCGGTCAGGTATTCCCCGCGGCACAGCACAATACCCCGCTCTATCACGTTTTCCAGTTCGCGCACGTTGCCTGGAAACGGGTAGCGCATGATGCGGGCCATGGCTTCTAAGGTTATGCCTTTCAGCGATTTACGAGCTTTAAGCGAATACTTTTTGATGAAAAACTCAACCAGGTAGGGTATGTCCGAACGGTGCTCGCGCAAGGGTGGAATGGTAACCGGAACCACGTTGACCCGGTAGTACAGATCCGCCCGGAAACGCCCGGCTCGTACTTCCGCTTCCAGGTCGCGGTTGGTAGCGGCAATGATACGCACGTCGCTTTCCTTGGCCGCGTTCTCGCCTACCCGCTCGTAGCTGCCAAACTGGAGCACACGCAAAAGCTTTACCTGTATTCCGGGGGGCACTTCGCCTATTTCGTCTATGAACAAGGTGCCACCGTGCGCAAGGGCAAAGCGGCCGGTTCTGTCGTTCATTGCGCCGGTAAAGGAGCCTTTTATATGGCCGAACAGTTCGCTCTCGATAAGGTTTTCCGGTAACGCGGCTATATTTACCGGTACAAAAGGCTTGTTCTTGCGCGGGCCAAACAGGTGTATGGCTCGAGCGACCAGTTCCTTACCAGTGCCGGACTCGCCCTGGATCAATACGGTTGAGTCCGAGCGGGCAGCACGGGCAGCCATGGACAGCACCTTTTCCATTTCCATGCTGTGGGAAATGATGGTTTGTGCGCGGCTTTCGCCTAGGGCTTCGACCAAGGCGCGGTTTTCCCGTTCAACCTCGTTTTTTTCCATCAAGCCGCGTATCAGCTTGGACAAGTCTTCCTGGCTGGGGGGCTTGGGTATGGCCCCATACGCGCCTATCTTCATGAGCTCGATGTCGACGGTAATGTCTTGGTTGCCCAAGAGGAGGACTATTTCGCAATGGGGCCAGGCTGCCTTGAGCATGGATATGCCATCGGCCGCGTTGATGGCTACGGCATCCGGATCCAAAAGAACTAAATCGACCTGGTCAGCCTGCGCCAGCTCATTAAGCGAGCCCTGGCCGGAATCCAGCCTTAGCGAGCATCCGTTTATGCCGGAAGCGGCCAAGCGCACCGCGTCATACAAGCGCGGATCTACCAGGGCGAGTATTTCAAAATCGGCCTCATGCTTCATGCGCTTTCTTCCCCGGCTTCCTTCTGGTACTGTAGTCGATAGAGATTATAGTAGATTCCGCCCGCGGCGATAAGCTGGTCGTGTGTTCCCGTTTCCGCTAGCCTGCCTTCGGCCATGACTAGGATGCGATCCGCATGCCGTATGGTGGACAAACGGTGCGCAATGGCCAGCGTGGTACGCCCGCGCATCAATGCGGACAAGCCTTCCTGCACCAAACGCTCTGTTTCAGTGTCCACCGAGCTGGTTGCTTCGTCAAGCATGACGATGGCAGGATCATGGGCAACCACGCGCGCAAAAGACAACAGCTGCCGCTGTCCGGAAGACAGGGTGGCCGCGCCCTCGCCGAGTTTTGCGTCATAGCCGTCCGTAAGGGATTCTATGAAACTGTGGGCGTTTACCGCTTTGGCAGCTTCTTCCAGTTTTTCCCTCGGTAGGCCTAAACCCATGTCCAGGTTTTCTGCAACCGTGCCAGAAAACAAAAACACATCCTGCATGACCGGCCGTACGGCGCTGCGCAGCTGGTGTAAGGGCAGTTCGCGTATGGGCACGCCATCCAGCCGTATCTGGCCCTTTTGGACATCCCACAGCCGCGTAATGAGCGAACCAACGGTGGATTTACCCGCGCCCGTGTAGCCGACTATGGCTATCGTCTGGCCTGGTTCCACGGTAAAGGACAGATCCTTTATCACCCATTCCTCATCCTTGTACGCAAACCACACATGGTCAAATTCTATACGGCCGCGAACGGGCACCGCAAGTTCCCGGCTCGGATTGTCCGGTACCCGTTCGTCTGCATCCAGGAGCTTAAACACGCGCTCTCCGCCGGCC
>JAKQNL010000302.1 GCA_029565815.1 Spirochaetota bacterium
CTTCTTCGGCAACCCGGAAACCACCACCGGCGGCAACGCGCTCAAGTTTTACGCGTCCATGCGGCTGGAAGTGCGCCGTATAGAAAGCATCGATGGTACGGGCGAAGACGCCATAGGCAACAAGGTGCGCGTCAAAGTTGTAAAGAACAAGGTTGCGCCGCCCTTCCGGAAGGCAGAACTGGACATCATGTTCGGTAAGGGCATATCCGCTTCATCGAGCTTGGTCGATGCTGCCGTAAAATGCGGTGTCGTGGACAAAAAAGGCGCATGGTATACCTATGGCGACGAAAAACTTGGCCAGGGTAAGGAAAACGCAAAACTGAACCTGGAACAGAACCCGGCACTGTCAGTCGAAATAGAAGCAAAAGTGCGTGCCATATTCTTTCCGGACAAGGAAACCCTTGCAGCAAACGCAGTAGCTGCTGCCGCCGTAAGCGCTAGCGCAGCTGCTGCAAAGGCAGCCCTTAGGTCCGCCGATAAGAGCGCCCAGGCAACAGACAGCGTAGCGGAAAAACCTGCTGCTGCCCGTGCTGCTACGCAAGGCACATCATCCGGGCAGGCAAAACCGTCTCGTACACCTGCAAAACCCGCTACCGAGGGTGAGGACGGCCTGTTCTGAACCTGGTATACCTAAGCCTGGGTTCAAACACGGGCGACAGTATGGCCATACTCGATGCGGCTGTGAGCGATCTGGGCGGCATACTAAGCCAGCTGCGCTCGTCCATGCGCTACCGGACCAAGGCCCGGTACGTGCTGGACCAGAGCGATTTCATCAACCTGGCTGTTAGCGGTTTTACTTCGCTTGCGCCCGATGCCCTCCTTCTGGCTATCCACGCCATAGAGGCAAAGCATGGCAGAAACCGTCTACTGGAACGGCTTAAGGGGCCGCGCAGCCTGGATATCGATATTATCCTGTACGGGGATATGGTGGTGGATACGCCGCAGCTGTGTATTCCCCACCCGGCTCTCGCTGAGCGAGCTTTTGTGCTCGCCCCGCTTCTGGACCTGGATGCTCAGCTGTTGCACCCGGTATCGGGACAAGCCTTGTCCCAGCTTTTGGAAGCATTGCCCGATCAGGGGATTTACCCAATCGATTCCGCCCGGCTATAATTGCCCATACATGCACAGCCAAGCAGTCCCGGAAGACAGCCAAGAGCCACAGTCCAGCGCATCCGGACACAGTTTCAGGCTCGATGATTTTGAAGGCCCCTTGGACCTTCTCTTGTTTCTCATAAAAAAGAACGAAGTGAGCGTGTACGACATACCCATCGCATCCATTACGGAACAGTTTTTGGCTATTTTGCAATCCGAAGAAGGCCTTACCCTAGACGACCTGACCGAATTCTACTCCCTGGCAGCGACGCTCCTGTACATAAAGAGCCGCATGCTCCTACCGGTGGATATAGACCTGTCCGACGAGATAGACGACCCGCGGGCTGACCTCGTGGACAAGCTCATCGAGTACCAGAAGTACAAAAAACTGTCCCAGCTTATGGAGCAGCGCGAGGAAGAGGTGGAGTGGACCATAGAACGGCGCAAGATGCAGCGCGCGCTGCCGTTTGCCGACCAGGAGCTGTGGGACGAAATCGATGTATGGGATCTCCTTAAATCGTTTACCGGCATGATAGGCGGCATATCCTCGGAGCGCATCATCGACTTGTACGAGGAAGTTTCCATCAACGAAAAAACCGCCCTCATTCTAGAGCTTTTGGACAGCCGGGAATCGTTCGGCTTCCACGACCTCATAACACGGCCCGGATCGACTCTGGACATCGCGTGCGCCTTTCTTGCAATACTGGAAGCGGTAAAATACCGCATCATTCGCATAGTCCAACATCGCCTGTTTGGCGACATAGAAATACGACGCGGACCCAAGGATGACCATGGACATGAATCTTGATCGCGAGGCGGCCATACTGCAAACCGTTTTGTTTCTTGAATCCGAGCCCCTGGACATAGCCGCTTTGTCCAGGCTTTCCGGCTTGGGCAAGGATGTAGCGGAAGCGGCTCTGGAACGCCTACGCGAACTTATGGCAGCCCCTCACTGCGGCCTCGAGCCTACGCAAATGGGCGGTGGCTGGATGCTGGTGCCAAAGCGCGAGCTGTGGGAATCGCTTAAAGAGCGTTACGGCAGGAAAAACGAGCAGCGCCTGTCCAGGGCAGCGCTGGAAACTCTATCCATAGTCGCCTACAGCCAGCCTATAACCCGTTCCGAAGTGGAAGCCATACGCGGTGTTTCTGCGGACAACATGATACGCTTCCTTCTGGACAAAGAGTTTATCCGCGAAGTGGGCAAGAAAGACGCCCCGGGCAAACCAACACAATATGGTACCACCAAGGAATTCCTTAAATTTTTCCGCCTGTCCAGCATAGCCGAGCTGCCAAAGCTAGACGACCTGGAGCGGGAACGCTTTGAGCTGGATGGCGAGGAATGATACCGGACGGGGAGGGCGCTCAGGGTACCCGCCTTCAAACCCTCATTGCGCATGCGGGAGAGGCTTCCAGGCGAGCCGCCGAAGATCTTATTCGAGCCGGCCGCGTACAGGTAAACGGCGTGGTTGTTACCGAGCTGGGTAGCCGTGCTCTGCCTACAGATACCGTAACGCTGGACGGAAAACCGATACGCGCCGAGTCGGTCAAGCGCTACCTGGCCCTTAATAAGCCCCCTGGATACCTGTGCGCTATGGCGGATGATCGCGGTAGGCCCCTGGCAGTGGAACTCTTACGGCCGGAAATACAGGAACGAGTATACAATGTAGGCCGACTGGATATGGAATCCTGCGGCCTCATCTTGTTTACGAATGACGGGGAGTTCGCCGCAAAAGCCGGCCATCCATCGTTTGGCATCATTAAAGAATACCAAGTGGAAACCGATCGTAGCGTTTCCGACGAGTTCGTATCCCGGTTTATGAGCGGTATCGACGTTGTCGATGAAGCAGGCGAGCCGGAAGTTTTGCGCGCAGTCGACGTGAAAAAAATCGCTGCACGTCGTTTGGTCATACGGCTTGCCGAAGGTAAAAACAGGGAAATACGGCGGGCCTTGGCAGCGTTTTCGATGCGGGCTCGTGTTTTACGCCGGGTTTCCATCGGTCCCATACTGTTAGGCGATTTGCCCGAAGGCCGCTACCGGGCGCTCAGTAAGGCCGAGCTTGCCGCCGTCAATGCCGTTTTTGATACACGGGGGAATGACACATGATAGTCGCCATGGATGGCCCTGCAGGCACCGGAAAAAGCACCATAGCACGCATGATAGCCGACAAAAACGGCTTTACCTATGTGAATTCCGGCAGCCTGTACCGTGCGGTAACCCTTGCGGCCATACGGGCGGGGCTATCGTTCGATGACGAAGCAGCCCTGGCTTCCTTGGCCGGCTCCCTGGATATGGACTACAAAAACGGCCAGCTGTTTTTGGCTGGCGAAAACGTAGAAGCGTTTTTGCGCTCAGACGATGTGGAAACGCATGTCGCACAGCTGTCTGCAATCGTCCCTATCAGAACCATTGTTACCAAGCTGCTGCGCACCATCGCTGTAGGAAAAAATATTGTCATGGAAGGCCGCGATATATGCTCGGTGGTTTTTCCTAACGCGGAGGTCCAGTTTTACCTGGACGCGGACGTGGAATCCAGGGCACAACGGCGTTTTGAGCAGGGAACCAGCTCCATGAGCCTGGACGAAATCCGCTCATCGATAGCCGAACGCGACGAAATCGACAAAAAAAAGGCCGTTGGAGCGCTTAAACGCTCGCCAAAGGCCATCTATCTGGATACGTCATACTTGACCATAGATGAAGTTTATGAGAAAGTGTACCGTCAAATTCAACAGCAAGGGAACCGTATGGCTAAGGAAGTGGAAGTGGGCAGTGTCGAAGCCTCCGTCGGCAACGTCCAGACACAGTTGCAGGAACAGTATTTTAAAACCATGGGCCACCTCGAAGAGGGGGACCTTGTAGAAGGTCAGGTGGTACAGGTCGCCAACGATTGTGTATTCGTTGACGTCGGCGCCAAGAGCGAGGGAAAGATCCCGCTCTCGGAATTCCAGGAGACTCCAAAAGTGGGCGACACGGTTACCGTGGTGCTCATGAAAAAGGAAACCCGCTCCGGCGAAACCTATGTGTCCAAGTCCAAAGCGGACGAGAAGGTACACTGGCGAAATGTGCAAAACGCACACAAGAACCACGAAACCGTCGAGGGCACCATCGCCAAGGAAATACGGGGCGGCTTCGAGGTAAACCTGGGCCAGGGCCTACGGGCTTTCCTTCCCGTTTCCAAAGCAGATACCCAGCGGGTAGAAGACGGCGCGTATCTTATCGGCCTGAAATC
>JAKQNL010000317.1 GCA_029565815.1 Spirochaetota bacterium
AAAGCGCGGATACATAATTGGATATTCTGCCCTTGTTGCACGAGCAGTAGAAGCGCGCCGGCCTATCGCCATGCAGATTCAAGTCAAAGAACGGAAAAGACCGAAGCGCGATATCCATGCGGCCGGCCCCGGAAGCAAAGGTTTCACCCAAAGAAGGTATGCTGTACACCAGACGCTCGACCCGATCAAGCGCATCATCGGCCGCCCCTGGAAGCGCTTGAAGGAACAAGCCGCCTGCTCCGTCAACCGATCCATCTTTGGCAAAATGCACACCCATGGAAAAACTGGTTCGCGTTTGCTCGGAAATGTGGTAAAACGCGGCAAGATCCTCTGCAAGCCTGCCCGTCGTCATCTCTGCGGTGCCGGTTACCGGTTCGGTCTTCCCTTCCGGATATCGGGTAAGGCTTAAAAAACCCGTGCCGACAAGCGGCGCGCTGTCCAAGCTTTCTGGCACTGCATCAAGCTCAATAGCCGGCACAAACAATCGGCCGCGCACATTGCCGCCCGAATCGCAATCAACAATAAAGCCTTTTGCAGGTCCGCTACCCTGCGCGCGAAGAGACAGCTTATCCTGGCCCTTCAAAGTTACCGATAAGAGCGCGGCTGCGAGGTATGCATTCCCGAGTACAACGGTTTCCAGAATGCCCAAACGGTGGGCTGCGCGCATTCTGGATACCATGCTTGTGCCGTTTACCAGAGCTCCCCGTATGGTATCGGATTCAAGGGTAAATACGGTAATGCCGTCCGCAGGCAGTCTAGCCAGGCG
Source organism: Spirochaetota bacterium (assembly GCA_029565815.1). Taxonomy (GTDB): domain Bacteria; phylum Spirochaetota; class Spirochaetia; order Treponematales; family UBA12059; genus JAKLIU01. The sequence continues at coordinate 767 of JAKQNL010000317.1, forward strand.
CTCTTCTTGTGCTGGATCCAGCGTAATGTCTTCCATCTGCGCTCCTTGAGGAACAGCCATAGGGAACCTTAAAAACCATAGGGTTTTTAGAGCTTCCCCATCGTAGCACAAAGCCCTTGTCTGAATCAAAACCCGTAGATACAACGAAGCTTGATAGCACCTACCACGTGTACCCAATGGAGAATATTTGCATCACCTGCACCTTAAACCAGCCATTTTTATACTATACTTATTGCCAAGAGGGAACACTATGCAGACGACACGTTGTGCGCTGGCTTATGAACAGGCCATCCTATCCAGGCTGTAAGCGAGCACATGGATATTCCGGAACAAGCCAGTGGCTACATCGACGCACATTTTCATGCCGACGATTTGAGCCGGGTTGCGCCTTCCGAGCTGGCTTCGTACCGCACGCTCGGTGTAAGCGGCATTGCATCAACCCACGATCCAGATGGCTGGAACACAAGCCTAGCGTTGTCTGCACTGCACGGACCGTGGCTGTTGTCTTTTGGCATACACCCGCAGGCGGCCACCATGGAACACGCAGGATTCCTGGCCGATCTTGCCGCCCAAGGAGCGCTGGCTGCCATAGGCGAATGCGGCTTTGACTTTTACGGAGACCGCCCGGAATGCTCTCGCGGTGGCGATGGAGAGAACGCACAGCGGCAAGCATTCGAGTTCCAGCTTGAACTAACCGTTCGCTACAAACTGCCGCTCATCCTCCATATGAGGAGAGCAAACGATCAACTGTTCCGTTACGCAAAACGTTTAGCAAAGCTGCCTGCTGTAATTCTTCACTCATGGAATGGGCCGGCCAACGAAGCGCGTTCGTTGTTATCCCGGGTACCGCGGGCAAAATTTTCTTTCGGGACCTCGATACTCAACGGCAACCGTAAGGCTATGGAATGCGCGGCAACGCTTCCTCTAGGCTGCATTGTAAGCGAAACCGACGCACCTTACCAAAGCCCGCGCGTATCGGCCGAGCCCTATGCCCCTCTTGCCCGCAGCTACTCGACATTTGCAGATCTTGCGCGTATTGTCCAAAGCATTGCAGCGTTGCGCGAATCGGATGCACATGCTATCGCCATAGCGGTCGCGAGTAATTTCTTCGAGGTGTTTCCCCATGTCATTTAGTGAACGGACAGAAATAATTTACGGTAGCGATGCGATGCAACGAATACGCGATAGCCGTGTGTGCGTATTTGGTCTGGGCGGCGTAGGAGCAACAGCCGCCATGGATCTGGTGCGAGCCGGCGTGGAATCCTTGTGGGTATTTGACTTTGACACCGTTTGCGAAAGCAACCTTAACCGACTGTATTTTGGCTACCGTTCCGTTATCGGCATGCAAAAGACCGAAGCCTTTAGGCGCTTTGCCCTGGACATCAATCCGGCGGCAAGCATACACAGCATAGAGGATATTGTTCGTGGCGCAGAAGCCCACGAGCGCATTCCGCAGGGCTGCGACGTATATCTGGATTGCATCGACAGCCTCAATCCGAAAGTAAATCTCATGGCTGCATTGGCTAGAGGCGGATACCGCTTTGCATCCAGTATGGGCACTTCGGGCCGAATCGCTCCGGAACGGCTCAAGCTTGGTTCGTTATGGAAATCCTCCGGTTGTCCGCTTGCCCAAAAGGTGCGACAACGATTGGGCAGGCTGGGCTTAGGACCTGGCAAGGAAACGCAATGCGACATAAGCTGCGTGTGGTCCGATGAAGAGCCAGCCCCTACCGCCCTGCCTGCCGACGGCAGTATACCGGGCAGCACGATTAACGGCGCGCGGGTTAGAGCCGTGCTTGGCTCAAGCCCCTTCGTGCCCCAGGCAGCCGGACATTTACTTGCATCCTGGGCTGTTAGGGCAATTCTAGACAGCCACTTTTAAAGCTTCGCTCTGCTAACTTGTGATATTATCATATATTAAGACTAGTAGACGCAACAAATACCATCCCGAGCAGGCTTGCCCCCCCCCCCCTGTGTTAGTCTATTAAAATCTATCTATTCTATGAGGAGTTACTAATGCGGAAAACCACTCTTCTTTTGCTAGCTGTGATACTAGCTAGCACAGTAGCTGTTTATGCAAAACCGGTTTCTAAAGAAGCACCGGAATATGTGTACAATGGCGAGAAGCCATTATATCCGGCTATAATTTATTCAGCGCTTCACGACGACAGCGGCCACTTTAAAGGTGCAAAAATCATTAAGGTCGACGCCGACAACAACGTCTATGTTTTCAGCAATGTTGCCGGTACCGATGGACTAAAACTAGCTTTGTTCACATTAACGATAAAGCTGGTAAAAGATACTCTTGTTTATGAGTATTCAAATCTTCAAACTAAAGCGATAACCGACAAAGGATACAAAGACGTATCGTCATTCTTGCTGTTCGACAAACGCACTATCTCCAATATTTTTAATACTACTATTCCTATTGTCATGAACGATGCTGCCCTCTATGAACAAGCCAAAGAAGAGGCTGCTCCCTACGTTCCGCAAAAAATAGTAAAAGAAGCCCCGAGCATGGAAAAATTATATGAGTTTGACCTAGAAAATACTCTTGGAAAGCTACTATATCCTTCATTGTTTAGCGCCTATGCAGAAACTGCAGCCGGCTTCGCTTCCATGAAATACGCGAAAATTGATTCATTCGATATTCTGAACAATAAAATGGTTATATCCAAAGTCGTAATGGCCAACGGATCATCACCCCAAATGTACAGCATCTCCATCGAGTACAAAGGCAATAAACTTATGCTTGAGGCAAAAGACTTCGTAAATCTAGATGTTTCTCTCGCAATGTCCATGAGTTGCTCAGAGCTCACAGGGTTGCCAGCTTTTGAGTTCAAGAAAATAGCAGAGTTTATGCTTGAAAAAACAAAGGCTGCACATGCGGATGCGGCGCTTTATGCAACGAACAAATCACTTTTCTTTTCCAACGACCAGATTCTTGTTCTAGCTGCAAAATCCGTCACCGGTATAACCCTTGAAGATTATCTGAATGAGATAAAAGGCACCAAAGTCAAAATTACTGCAACACTGGCCGATGCTGCGTTGAATAGCGGGAAAACCTATACCTCGTACA
>JAKQNL010000322.1 GCA_029565815.1 Spirochaetota bacterium
TCCTCGCTGGAACATGGATAGCTGCTATGCAGATTTGGATAACGGAACTCGTGTAGCGCTACGCATTGATGATCTTGGATCGGGTAAGTACGATGTCATCCTGGCCGGCGGCAAGCGTATTTCAGGCCATGCTTGGTACAACCTCAGCTACTACGGTAGCCTCAGCGACGCCGGTGTGCTTGGCCTAACGGAAGCGGATGGCAAAACGCTTGTGTACCTGGATTGGGCTCCGGTGGAGTGGGAAAGCAGTCAGGACTATCGGGCTGTGCGTGTCGTGCTTCCTGTAAAAGTCCAGGCGGAAACGTTAAGCCAGGCAGAGAAAGACGCGGTGCCCATGCTTACGGAAAGTTGGGTGAACGAGCAGAACCGCATCGATTGGTATGGTTCCCCTGGTCAAGATGGCATATACCTCAGCGCCTTGTTCTATCAGGAAAAACCATCGGCGTATCAGAGCCAGCGTTTGGCCCTGTATTTTCCGCAAGACTGGCTGGTCATGACAGGCCTAACAGCTGTAGGGAACACGAGTAAGCCTACGGGCAGTGCATTGGCTGCTCCGCTTTTGGGTGGCCAGAGCGAAAATCGTGCGGATACTTCTGGTGTGGGTTTTGCTCAGGATGTCGATCAGACGTTGTTTACGCCCCTTGGCCTATGGCAAAAGAAACCTGTTTTATGGGCTGGTGCTACTGGCCTGGCCATGGGCATAGCAGCTTTGCTGTATGTCCGCCGTGTAAAAAAACATGCAGACCGCATTAGGCTTGTGCAAGGCATTGCGTGGGCTGGCGATTCATGGAGCCCGCCCCAACTGTTTGCAGGAACATTTCAGGTGCCCGGTAAGATTGCACAAGGTTTGCATCCAGCTGAAGTTGCCCTGCTGTTGGAGCTACCTTTGCCCCGTGTCGCAGCTATCATGATAGAAGGTTTGCGTGCCCAGGGAATCATCAATGTGGAACGGGAAGATCCCCTAAAGCTAGCTTTTTTGAGCGCAAAAAAAGCCAGTCATCCGGTTGAAGAGAGGTTTTTGGCAAGCTTTGACGCACAAGGCGAGGTACTGCCCGGCTTAATGGCAGATTTTTTTGAAGCTTCTATTCAAGGCCTGCAAGAAAAAATCTGGGACTGCGATTTGGAGGCTACCCGAGCGCATTACCGCGCAATGCTTTTGGATACGGGGCGCAAGGAAGAAGAGCTGGCCGCCAAGAGCCAATCCGACCGCGACGCATGGGCGCATTCGCACGAATACTGGTACTACTGGCGTGCATACCACGTGCTGGATACGCGTCCTGACTACTTGTCAAAACTCGGTTTGCCTGCCGGGATGCGTTCAGGCTATGGCGATTTTATGCGCTCATCAGCATGCTACTCCGGCTGTTTTACGCCTCCGGGACTAGGAACTGTTGACGCATGCCACTCGGCCTGCCATAACGCTTGCCACGACGCATGCCATTCAGCCTGCCACTCCGCGTGCCACTCGGCATGCCATTCGGCTTGCCACTCCGCATGCGTATCCGGTGGCGCGCATTGAGCATACTGAGGTTTTTTCGCAAACAAAAAAGCGTCACGGCAAGTGCTTATACACAAGAGCTTGCCTGGATTGCGCCGTTTTGGGCAGCCCTTTCTCCGTACGCTTATGCACGGGAAGAAGACAACGTGATCATTGTGCCGCCCAATCTGGTGTACAAAACCAATCCGACCGGTATCGCCCTTATCCAGCATCTGGAAAAAGGCGGCCGCTTTGAGGACATCCCCGGGTGGAATGCAGAGAAGGCCAGGCAGTGCATTGAATTTTTCCTGTCGATAAAAGCAGCCTATGAGCGTAAGCCTTTTATCCCTGCTTCCGTTCCCTATGATTTTTCCTTCACCTCCCTTCCGGTGCTCGGTGAGATAGCCCTTACCTATCGATGCAACAACGCGTGTCGGTTTTGCTATGCCGGCTGCAATGATGTTTCGGAAAACAAAACCCCGGCACCGGCAGGTCTGTCCACCATCGAACTGGATACTATCGGGTTTAAGAAAGTTATCGATATATTTCGGGACGAGGCGAAGATTCCATTCTTTTCGTTCACCGGAGGTGAACCGCTATTGCGGCCAGACCTGGAAGAGCTTGCTGCCTATGCCGTATCCCGGGGGCTTCGCGTAAATCTTATAAGCAATGCGACGCTTGCAAGCAAAGAACGGGCAGCCTCGTTGTTTGCAAGCGGGATACACAGCGCGCAGGTTAGCCTAGAAGCTCCAGAAAGCGGCATGCACGATTATTTATGCGGCTCGCCCGGTTCTTTTGCCGCAAGTGTAGCGGGCATTCATGCGCTTATCGGTGCAGGCATTAGTGTGCAAACCAATTCTACGCTTACCTCGCGCAACCGGGACGCTCTTTTGGATATGCCCGAATTCGTTGCGACTTTGGGCATACGACGCATGTCCATGAACCTGTTTATTCCATCTGGTTCCGGCTTGTCCGATGATAGCTTGTACCTTCCTTATACGGAAGCCGGTGCTTTTGTGGACGCCGTGCGTAAGCGAGCAAAAAAGGCTGGGGTGGATTTTCTGTGGTACTCGCCAACGCCTTTATGCATATACAATCCTTTGGCCCGAGGATTAGGCAACAAGAACTGTGCAGCATGCGACGGGCTTCTG
>JAKQNL010000332.1 GCA_029565815.1 Spirochaetota bacterium
AAAGCGCCGTAGGGAAGCTCTAAAAACTGCAGGCTTTAGAGGTCCCTTATCGGCTGTAGGCTTCTACCATGGATGCAAGAGCGCGTGCGGACTCTGGGCTTGCCTGGCCAGGCGTCAGTCGCCAGCTCCAGTTGCCGCCAAGCGTGCCGGGTATGTTCATGCGGGATTCCGGGCCAAGCCCAAGCGCATCCTGCATGGGAATGACAGCCAGGTCGGCTTTGCTTTTCATGGCCTCCCGAACCAATGCGCTTACCGGGTCGACGGGCTTGTATCCAAGGTAGCGTTCCATATAGTCGCGTTCCATCGGGCTTAGGGACGCTATGCGTGAGGCAAGCGTTTCGTTGTCGTGGGTGCCGGTATATACCACGCAGTTGGTCGGGTAGTGGTGCGGCAAAAATGGATTGCCCGGGTCCAGCCTGCCCGTTTCCCGTGCGTCGAAGGCAAACTGCAGAATCCTCATGCCCGGTAGCTGAAACTGCCTAAGGATGTCCCGCACCGGCTCGGTTATATAGCCTAAATCTTCCGCAATGATGGGCAGCTGACCGTGCACGCGGGCTGCCAGCGCGGACAGCATGGCCTGGCCCTGGGCTTTTTCCCAACGGCCGTTACGCGCGGTAAGCGAGCCTTGGGGCACGGCCCACGATGCTTCCAGGCCCCGAAAGTGGTCGATGCGCAGCTGGTCGTACAGCTTCATGGATGCTTCTATCCTGGACAGCCACCATGCATAGCCGTCTTTGTGGTGCTCGTCCCACGCATAGAGCGGGTTGCCCCACAGCTGGCCGTCCTCGCTAAAGTAATCCGGAGGCACGCCGGCAAGCGTTTTCTGGTTCAGGTTTTCGTCCAGGTCGAACAAGCGCGGCTGTGCCCAGGTGTCCGCAGAGTCCATCGCGACGAAAATGGGCAGGTCTCCTATAAAGCCTATGCCCAAGGCCTGTGCGCGCGCGCGCAGCTGTGACCACTGTTTGCTAAAAAAGTATTGCTCGGCCGCGCGCAGGTCCAAGGCCCGTCCGCGTTTTTCCTTCCAGCGGGCCAAGGCTTCCGGTTGCCTGTGTGCCAGTTCCTTGGGCCAGTACAGGTTCCAGGACGAGTTTGCACCGCCAGCGGCAGATGCTTCGTTGTCGTAATGCTGTTTGATATCCGCGAACAGGACAAAGTTGTTTAGCCACTGGCTGTTTTCCTCTTTGAAAGCGGTGAAAGCTGCCCGTTCCGTGCTGCCTGCTTCATCCAGAAAGCGTCGAGCGGCCAATACCAAAAGGGCTGTTTTGGATTCGGATACGGTCCCATACTGCACACTGCCGTGTTCCGGCAGTGTAGCTGCATCCAGCTCGCTGCGCGTAAGGAGGCCGTCCTCCATAAGGAGCTGGGGTGATATGACCAAGGGGTTGCCCGCAAAACTGGACAGCGGCGCGTAGGGCGAGTCCCCGTATCCGGTCGGTCCAAGGGGCAAGAGCTGCCACCAGCGCATGCCGGCTTCCGATAGCCACGCCAGGTATTCGTATGCTTGTGGTCCTAGATCGCCTATCCCGAACGGGCCGGGCAAGGACGATATGTGTAAAAGAATTCCTGCGGACCGTTGTATAGCCATACATGCTCCCGGCGGGCTGTTGATAGCAAGCCCTTGTACTAATAGCCATACTATAAAACCGGTTTAGTAGACTGTCAAAGCGAAGGCACGTTTTATGCATAAATTCGACTAAATTTGACAAAATCTGCTTTTGTGTACCGGTTTAGTTGTAAAAATTGTGTGTATTTTTTGCAAAAAGTGATGCTTTTTCATCAAAGAGCTTGTATGCGTTCATGGGCGGTGCTACGATGGTGCCGTACGAGGAGGTACCATGAAACGGTTCATGCTCATTCTTGCGGTACTGGCGGCTTTAGGGCTATCCGGGTGCGTCAGCGCTCCGGCGGACAGCGCCCAGGCTGCTAGCGGCCAGCTCGTCGTCCTGCATATCAATGACTTCCATGGCAAGCTGGAAGCCGATGCCCAGGGTCAGGCGGGTATTGCAGCCCTGGCCGCATACGTCAAATCGGTACGGGCGGCCAATCCGAACGTGCTGTTCGTAAGCGCCGGCGATTTTAATACCGGCAGCATGGTGTCGGACAAATACGACGGCCTTATCGATGTCGAGGCATTCAACATGCTTGGCCTGGATGCGACAGCCGTGGGTAACCACGAGTTTGACAAATCGCCGCAGGCTTTAGCCAGGCAGATGGAAGCAGCGCGCTTTCCGTTCCTGGCTGCGAATATCCAAAAAGACGGCGGGCCAGCTTTCCTGCACTACATCGTAAAAACGGTTGGCACGCTCCGCGTGGGCATTTTTGGCATTACCACCTCGGATACGCCCATCAAGGCTCACCCGCTTAAGGTGGCAGCTTACGATTTCTCTTCCGAGATAGACGCCGCGCGTAACACCGTGCAGATACTGCGTGAGCTTGAACACGTCGATGTGGTTATCGGTTTGTTCCATACCGGAACCGGCGAAGGGGCTGGACCCGTTCCGACCGACAAGATTGTCGCAGCGGTTCCCGGCATAGACCTTGCGATAGACGGCCACAGCCACGCAGATCCAAGCGCTCCTTTAGTTATAGCGGGAACACCCATCGTGCAGGCTGCTTCCGACGGACGGAAAGTTGGACACGCCGTGCTCACCGTGACTGCCGGCAAGGCAAGCCTTGCGTCCTGGCGGTCCGTGCCCATGAACCTTAAGGGCAAAGACGGCGCTCTTTTGGGTGATGCCATTACGCCGGATCCGGAATACGCACAGCTCATCAAGAAATATGTGGACGAAATCAACGCGCGCTATGCAGTGCAGATAGCTACAACCACGGCCGCCTACGAACTGGGCGATCGCCTGCCGCGCAAGCAGGAAACCGCGCTTGGCAACCTGGTAGCCGACGCTATGGTCTGGAAAGCCCGCTCCATGGGCGTTCTGGCGGATTTTGCCCTTATGAACGCCGGCGGCATACGCGCATCCCTACCGGCCGGATCGGTTACCCGCAAAAACGCGTACGATGTTTTGCCCTTCGGCAACACGCTTGCGTACTTTGATGAGCGGTGAACAGGTGCTGGAGCTGTTTGCCAATGTCGGAAAGATTCCCCAGGGCAAC
>JAKQNL010000338.1 GCA_029565815.1 Spirochaetota bacterium
AGCACCCGGTCAAAGCGCCGTGCCAACTTCCGGGCCGCACGGGCAAAAAAATACCTGGATGCCTGGCAGGGCGATCGCTCCAACATGGAAACGCCAGCTCCCAGTTCTTCTCGGTGGTTTTTCGGACCCATGATAAGTACATCCGGGTGGGACAAAGCCTTATGGCGAACGCAGTCCTGGCACTGGCAATTCCATGCGCCGTCCTGCGTACACGAAAGCGCTCGAGCCAGTTCCAAAGCGGTGGTAAGCTTTGCGCAGTCGGGTGGCCCATCAAACAGCAAGGAGCCGGGCAGTTCCTTGTTGCCTGCGTCCCTGGCTAGCTCTTCGCACACCCGGGTTTGGCCCAACACATTTTCAAACATAGAGCAAGAAGGCAGCGCTTGCGCTTTGTTTGGGCATGGCTTCTGCTACCAGGGGTAAAAGGAGCCTTGCTATAAAACTATCATCCAGGAGTTTGGATGCATCGAATACCGGCTGGTAGCGAATAAGGATGAGTATGATCGCAGCGATGACGAGTCCCTCGGCCGCTCCGTACACAAAGCCCAAGCCCTTGTCCAGAGCGCTTAAGCGCAATTTTTCCAGTACGGTTCGTAGCGAGCGTTCCAGGATTTTTGCAATGACAAAGACCAGAATGAAACAGCTTAAAAAACCCAGCACCAGCGCAAAGCCGCCCAATTCGATCATAGAGCCAAGCCAGGTGCCTACGGGTCGGTAAAAGAGCACCGCCGCCAACAACCCACCAACCGGAGCCGCCACGGCCATGAACTCGGCAACCAGGCCGCGGAACAGGCAGCGCAGGGCTAGAAGCGCAATGATTGCAAGCAATATCCAGTCTAGTATGTTCATGGCCGGTTTCCTTTCTTGTTCACACGATCCAAAATCAGTTGAGCTATGTTCTGGGCTGCGTGCACAGGCGCTATGCGTGCAGCGTTCTGTGCCATTTCTACCCTGGCTGCGGGGGACGACAGGAGCGTTTCCAGGGCAGCTAGTAGTCGGCTAGGGTTAGCGTCGCTGCCTGACAGGCATATCGCCGCACCGTGGCTTTCCAGCATGCGAGCGTTTTCCACTTGGTCGCCTCGGGTAGAGGCGCCGGATAGGGGAATCAGAATCATGGGCTTTGCGGACGCTATGCTTTCGCCTATGGTGCCTGCCCCGGCTCTGCCTATCACGATGTCTGCAGCCGCTAACACGTCCGGTAACTCATCCCGCAGGTATGGAAAGGCCCGGTAGTAGCTACTGTCTAGCGAGCATGCACCGTTGCCTGGACCTGTCTGGTGTACAACACGGGCCCGGCCCGCTAGCGAAGGCAGAATGGCTTGTACAAGCTCGTTCACTTGTACCGCCCCTTGGCTGCCTCCAAGCACCATAATGACGGGTAGATCATCTGCAAAGCCAAGGAATTTTCTGCCGCGTTCCGCTTGGGCGATCGAAAACGCCATGCGCACGGGATTGCCGCATACCACAGCCTTAGCCTGCACGTTTGGCGAAAGAGCAGCCAGTGTTGCTTCCCAGCCCAAGAGCACCTTTTCCGCAACGCCTGCATTCAGGCGTGTTGCAAGCCCCGGGCTCAAATCCGACTCGTGGGTAAACACGGGAATGCCTAGCGACGCTGCTGCTCTGCACGGAGGTACGCTTACATAGCCGCCTTTGGAAAAAAGTAGCGCGGGTTGTAAGCGCTTTAGTATGCGTAGCGAAGCAAAATATCCTAACAGCACTTTGAACGCGTCTGGCACATTCCGTATCGACATCGATCGGCGCAGTTTGCCCGACGGCACCGAAAAAAACTCGATGCCAGCGTTCTGTACCGCACTCCGCTCGCTTTCTAAGCCGGAGCCTATCCATACGATGCGGCCCTTGTATGACACTTTTAGCGCTTCTATGACAGCAAGCCCCGGATAGATATGGCCGCCGGTGCCGCCACCGGTGAACGCGATGCACTCAGTGTCGCTCATAGTATACCTAAAAACTTTCCATAGGCTTCGAGCGCTTCATCCTGTGGACCGCCTTGTTGCAACACCCTGGCAGCCAGCAGCTTGCCCAACTGCACGCCTTCCTGGTCAAACGAGTTTATATTCCAGGCAAAACCTTGGAACATCACCTTGTTTTCGTAGTGGGCCAAAAGGGCTCCAAGGCTGCGCGGGTTCAGTTCGTCGGCTACCAGTAGGCTGGAAGGCCTTTGTCCGGGGAACAGCTTATTCGGGTTTTGGTTGGACTGGCCGCGCGCGAAAGCGACAATTTGGGCTGCAAGGTTAGCATTCAGTTTTGTCCGCGCGCTCGATCCTTGGAATTCCGGATCGAAGCGGGTTTGGTTTTTTCGAAAGCCGATAAACTGTAGCGGAATGATATCGGTGCCCTGGTGTAAGAGTTGGTAGAACGAGTGCTGGCCATTGGTTCCCGGCTCGCCGAACACAATGGGGCCGCTTGGGTAGCGTAGTGGCTCGCCATGCATGTCGACGCGCTTGCCGTTACTTTCCATATCGAGCTGCTGCAGGTGGGCGGGAAAACGCGACAGAGCCTGGGAGTAGGGCAGTATCGCGGTAGCCGGCCTACCAAGAACCGATCGCTCATAGAGCCCTAGCATAGCGTCGGTCATTGCAGCGTTTTTGCGCATATCCGGTTCCAGGGCAAGCCGGTCCGCTTCGTGGGCGCCGGCTAAGAGCTCGGTAAACGCTTCTGGTCCGAGAGCCAATGACAAAGCAAGCCCTCCTACCGCGCTCGTGGAGCTATAGCGGCCGCCTATGTAGTCATCGATATAGAAGGAGTCCAGGTATGCGGTATTTTTGGCCAGGGGGCTTGTTTCGCTGGTAACCGCAACCAGGTGCCGTCGCGCATCGATGCCGGCCTGCGATGCAAGCCGTGCTCGTACGAGGGCTTCATTAGCCAAGGTTTCCTGCGTGGTTCCGCTTTTTGACACCAGGATGAACAAGGTAGCTTCCGGATCGATTCCTGCAAGGACGCCGTTTGCGTCATCGGGGTCCACATTGCTTATGAACGATGCAGAAAGTTTTAGTAAGCCCCGTTCCCGTGCCCACTGTTCCAGGGCTAGGTACAAGGCGCGCGGGCCAAGGTCGGATCCGCCTATGCCTATCTGCACGATGCGTGTAAAGGCCTTGCCGGTGGAACCTCGAATAGAGCCCGAGCGTATTGCTTTTGCAAATTCGGAAAAACGCGTAAGCTCGGATGTATAGAATGCACCAAGATCCTTAGATCCGGCATGTACGCTCCCTGCAAGCTGGCCGCGGCTCAGGTGGTGCAGTGCCATGCGTTGTTCGCCGGGATTGGCCATCGATCCGCCCGCAAGCGCTAGGTATCGGCCGGCAAGATCCAGCTCGGCGGCTGCTGTGCCCAGGAGCCCCAGGGTTGCGTCGTCCGCATCCATAGCGGCATAGCAGTATGACAGGCCGCCGCCTGCGGCTATGGTCCTGTCGATAAGCCGCTTATGGTTCAAAACCGATGTAATATCTTCTGGCTTGCAGTCAAGCAACGCCTGCCATGCCGTGCTTTTGTCTATCCGTGAACAATGAGCCATGCGTGGTCCTTTCATTGCGAATAGCTATTTCCCAAGGCAATAAGCTTGGGGAACAGCTGTTTAGCCCTTTCATACTACGGCTATAGGGGCTTTTTACGCAAGTGCGAATGCTTTTCTTGGACGTTTGGGCTTGCTTCTGGTATACTGCATGTGCATGGGCACCATAGTAACGTTCATAGAAAAAGAGTTCATCCTTTCCCAGGTTCGGCGTAGTGGCGGAACAGTTGTCGTCTTCGGCTCTGCAAAGTCGGCTACGTGTACGGTTGCTTCCTTCGACAAGGACACGCTTGCCCTGGACGGCAACACGCTGGAGCTGGAAGCGTTTCGCTCATGGGAACAGGTATCCGCATACCTTATGTACCAGGGCCAGCGTTTGGCATTCAGCGCAAAGGTACGCAAGGCCGATGGGCCGCGCCTGGTGCTTACCATGCCGGAGAAGCTCCTTAAAGCACCCCAGCGAAAATCCATACGCGTACCGCCGCCCCGCGGTCTTACCCTGGAATTTTACCTGCAGAACGAGCGTATACGCATCGATTGCCCGGAGTCGCAGGAATACCTGGACATAGAGCTTCCCGAGCTTCGGGAGGGTTTTGACGTATCGTCTATCAACAGCCTGTTGGATAGTTTTAGGCGCAAGGCTGGTTCCCGGTACACGAAAAACGGCGTGGTCATGTTCTCAAAAACCCGTAGCCCAAGCAGCGTGGAAGAGCAAATGATAGCGAGCATGGGGCGCTGTTTGCTCATAGCAAGCACCCGAAGCCCGCTGCCGGCCGAAGATCCGTATCCGGAAGGCAGGATCATAACCCAGAACATGGCCGAAAACTATGAAGGTCCGGCTATTTTCCTGAATGGTTCCGAACTGGAAAAAAGCAGGCTCAAGAAAGCGGAAGCAGGCATAGTATCGGAAGTGTACTGTCCCATATTGTATTACCAATTTGTGGTCGGATACATCTACCTGATGAACGACATAAACAAAAAGGTATGCATGGATTTTTCCGCTGTGGATTTTGCCTGGGAGTTCGGCCGTATCCTTACCTATTCGCTTAAAACGCACCAGTATTACCGTGCGGATGAAAACTTTACGCCCACCCCGCATGCGCCGGAGGTGCTGGACCTGTCGGCTACCGGATGCCTGTTCGTGCTGCCCAAAGCCAGCTATCCGGTGCGTTTCAGAAAATCATCGGTGCTGGAAATGCGTATTCTATCCGGTTCGTGCTCCCTGGATTTGCGCGGCCGTGTGGTCAGGCACTTCAGCGATCGTGACGGCGAGTATTACGGCGTAGCCTTCCTGTCGCCGGATCAGCAAAAGACCGAAAGCCTTAAGAGCCTTCTGTATGCCGACGCGTCTCTTCGCTCGGCCTGCGATGAAATGGAAATACCCGAATGAACGGCACCGACAGCATTGGCTTGCGCGAAGCTATACGCATAGCGTTTATGGTCATAGCTCGCTGGGAGGTTATCGCAACATTGCTTGCCTTCCTTGTGGTGTGGGCATTGCTGCGCTATGTGGCCAATCCATGGGCGCGGGACAACAAACCGGCCCGTAGCGCTTATTCTGGGCGCTCTTTTGCGTCCATGATACCTAAATTCAAGAAGCGCCCGAAGGCAGCAGCCCAGGCTGAGCCCGAAGTACATGAGCAGGACGACGAGGATTTCCCCGAGGACTGAGCCCTTGTGCCAGGTAGTGTTTTCTTAACCACAAGCCGTATCTGGCTGCCTTCCCTGAAACACAGCGGCCGATAGCCTCGACTAGTTCGCTGAGTTGCCAGTCGTATAAGGCTCCGTACTGCGGGCCGTAACCAGCGCTGCCTCTACCTAAAAGATACTGTGCCAGTTCTGGTATACGGAACCTCCACGGGTGGGCTTTCAAAGCGTTGATGATTGCATTCAGGCCTTCCGGTACAGCTACGGCTGATCCTGCGCATGCATCGCAGCCGCAACCATTATCCGGGCCTAAGCATGGGGTCGATTCCGCTCCTTCCTGGCCAATGAGCGTAAGGAGGCTACTGCGTCTGCATCCCAGGCTTTCGCTTGCCCATCGGTGCATAGCCAGTTTACGCCCGTCCTGCGGCGCTTT
>JAKQNL010000340.1 GCA_029565815.1 Spirochaetota bacterium
TATGGGTTCGGTGTACACCATCGTGTTTGCAAACGTGATACTCTTGCCTGCGAAACGTGCATTGCTCATCCAAGATGTGCGTCAAGGCGAAAACGACCGGTTTACGCGCAACAAGGCTCTTATCATAACCCTTTCAACAACGGTGATGATAAGCGCTCATCTGGGCTACTACGCTTACTATATTGCATCCACATACACCCCCCTCTTCAATCCGGCTGTAGCGGTACCGCTGTGGTCAATATATTTTATAACGCTGTCTATAGGCTTAAACCTTGCATCCCGCTACGAATACAGCGTGCAGATAAGGGAGCTTGAGGAAATCATGGCTAGGCTCTTGGACGACCAGAACGGCCAAAGCTCGCAATCGGTACACCTTTTGTATTTCGACGAAGTCGGTGGATTCGCCGATCTGTTCAACCAATTTTTGGCCAAGTTCCGCGGTCTTCTTAACAAAATCGATTCATCTGCGAGCGTGCTTTCCGCATCGGTCCACGAACTGTCGACCACCACGAAGGAAGTAACCAGCACATCCAACATGCAGGCTGCTGCGGTTAAAGAAGTCGTATCCACAATGGAAGACTCGAACACCATCACGCAGTCGGTTGGGAAATCCATCTCCGAGGTAACACGCATCGCTATGCGCACCAAGGAGCATGTCGATTCCGGCACGGGCATAGTAGAAGAAACCACAAGCAAGATGAACGAGATCCGCCGGAAGAACACGGATACCATTTCGGGCATCCGTTCTCTTACGGACAAGATACGAGCCATCTGGGAAATTGTGGACATCATCAACGCAATAGTAGAGCAAACCCGGATCATCGCCTTCAACGCCGCGCTTGAGGCGTCTACCGCCGGCGAAGCCGGAAGGAATTTCCGCGTGGTCGCCGGCGAGATCAAACGCCTTGCGGACAGCACCAGCCAGTCCACAGCGGAAATACAAACACGTATTACCGAAATCCAGAAAGCAGCCAACAACCTCATTGTGGTTTCCGAAGAAGGCACGGAACGAATCCGCCAGGGTCACGAGCTGTCGGACCGCCTGCACGAGGTTTTCTCCGAGATACTGTCTTCCGCGGACATTTCCGTAACATCGTCTGAATCGATAGAGCATTCCATACGCCAGCAGGTAAACGCGTTCGAACAGATACTCGTAACCATGAAGGAAATATCACGTGGAATCGACAACCTGGTTTCCACCCAACAGCAGACTGCGAAAACCGCCGACGCCCTTTCCGGCATGGCCGTTAGCCTAAAGTCACAGGCTGGCCAGTTTACCGCAGCAGTGGCAGGAGAGGAAGCATGAACACAGACGAACTTGTAGAAGCATTGGAAGAGCTGCCCGAAGGTGAAGTCCTTTCTTCTGCAGAAGAAGAAACTAAAAGGTTTTTCATTTTCAAGGTGGGCGAATCAAGCTACGCCCTGCCACCGGAGTGCATACGCGAGATCGTGCCAGAAATGGCCATATATCCCCTGCCTGCATGTCCGCCGTACATACCCGGTTTGGTCAACTGCCACGGGACACCCCATACTGTGTATGACTTACGGGTGCTTTTTGAAAACGAAAGACTGGATACAAAACAGTTCCTGGTTATAAACACCGAAAACGACAGCGTCGCCTTTGGCTGTTCCGAGGTAGAGGAAATTGCAGAGCTTTCCCTGTCGGCTGTCAGCGGCTTTGCCGACCGCGACACAGACGCCCGCTATTTTCAGGCAATGCTGGATCTGTCCGGCAAGCGTGTTCCTGTCCTGTCCATCCCGCAGATCCTGAAAGCCTTGGAGGCGGATCTTGCATGAACAGGTGCCGGTATTTCTCATCGATCTAGGCCCGCTGGATGCGCTTCTGCCTGCATCCGATTTTTACGGAGCAACAGCCGCCGCAGACACGCTCCTTGAAATGGACACCGTCAGGAAGATACCGCTGTTGCGGGTCAACGGCAGGCTCATAGCCTGCGTTAGGCTGGAACGGCATTTCCGAGCACTTGTGGGGGATAGCATCGATTACGGCAACGACTATTCTGAGGCCGCTGCTTTCCTGTCCAGACGTGCCGGAACCGAAGATCGCGCATATTTGTCCGATAGGCCATTTGAAATGCGCAGCTTCCCACTCGATACATTCCGTCTTCCGCCTCAGGGCTTACGGCAACACCTGTCCAGGCTTGGCATTGCAGCATTGCGTTTTTCCGAAGACGGACGGACACAATATGTACTTAACGCGCATCGGCTTCCTCCATTGCCGGAGGATAAACGGAGAATCTATCCATGAATGTTTTTATAGCCGACGACTCCATCCTGATCCGGAACATCGTTAAAGAAATTCTTGCAAGCGATCCAAGCATTAAGCTTGTCGGAGAAGCCGCTAACGGATCCGATGCGGTTAGCAGGATACTGCTCCTCAAGCCGGATATCGTAATAATGGATATCGATATGCCCATCATGAACGGCCTGGACGCCACTAAGGCAATCACCAGTAAATCCGACATTGCCGTTATGGTGTTTACCCATAACAATGATCCGGAACTGCCCTTCAAAGCGCTTGAACTTGGAGCAGTTGACTTCCTATTAAAACCCGATTTTGCCGACCTAAACAAACCGGATTATATGGGCAGGTTCGTCACAAAGCTCAAAGTTCTTTCTACAAGAAAACCAAAACCCATACGCATTCTTGCAGAACAAGCTACGGAACTCCCCAGCGCTATTCACAGGCAAGAAGCTAGCGAAACTATAAATAATTCTTCCTTAGACAGCTGGCTTGATAAAATGAACGGCCCAATCACGCGCCATGGCCCGAATGACGGCAATCAAAATGAATTCCGTGCTTTTCACGCGGACATTCCAGCGGCCGAACTTATCGTGATCGGAGCTTCCACCGGCGGCCCACAGGCGTTGTGCTGGCTTTTCAGGTCCATGGTTGCTCCATTTCCCATGCCCATTGTCCTCGTGCAGCATATAGAAACCGGTTTCGACGCAAGTTACGCAGATTGGCTTGCATCGGAAACAGGCCACGAGGCCCACCTGGCCGCTCCGGGGTTGATTCCAAAACCTGGTGTTATTTATATATCACCTACAGACATACATCTTCGCCTTTCAAGAAACGGCTTTATTCTGGATGACGGACCGAAAGTCTTAAACCAAAAACCGTCCGTCGACATCCTGTTCGAATCCGCCGCCCAGCTTTATGGCCCTACCGCACTTGGAATTCTTCTTACCGGCATGGGTTCCGATGGCGCCCAGGGTTGTGCCAGCATCCGCTCCATGGGAGGCTATACTGTGGTCCAGGACGAGGAAAGCTCCCTGATTTTTGGCATGCCCAAAGCCGCTATCGAACGTGGCGCCGCGTCCGTTGTGCTTCCTTTGGGCAAAATCGCCCCTTTCTTGGCTGCGGTTGCGGAGAAGCGACATGAGTGAATTCGTTCTGGGCTTACCCAGCTTGGTAGCATGGATAGAATCCGAAACAGGCTTGGCGTTTCCGGACGTCCACCATGATACCATTCGGCGCGCAGCATCATTACGTTGCTCGCAGCTTGGCGTAAGCGCGATGGAATACCAAGAGCTCCTTGCTTCCGACCATTCCGAGCGTACTTCATTTCTTAACGGAATACTTATAGGTGAAACGTACTTCTTCCGTGACGAACGGCAGTTTTCCATTTTGGCTAATACCGTACTTCCTAAACTTATGATGGAAAACGAAAAAGTTTCTTTGTGGTCGGCAACCTGCGCAAGCGGCGAAGAAGCGATTTCAATCATAGCCGTAGCCGAACATGTAAAAACAAGCTTGGCATTGAGCACCGAGTACAAAGTCCTTGCTTCCGACCTCAATCAGGACGCGATCAAAACGCTCGTGGCCGGCCGATATTCCCAATCATCCTTCCGCAGTGATGGTAAACGCTGGCACGGATTGCTTGAAAGGCTTGGTGCGATGGAAGGCGATACATGGCTTGCGAACAAAATTAGCAAGCGACATCTGGAAACCAGGCACCTCAATTTGCTCACCGGCGAACTGCCCCCAAAAGAAAGCCTTGATGTAGTCTTTTTCCGCAATACGCTCGTGTACATGAAACAGGATAAAAAAGATGCCGTTATAGAAAAAGTGGTCGCGACAATCAAACCAGGTGGATTCTTGTTTCTTGCATCTCCGGAAATACCAAGCGTCCGCCACCCATTGCTGGAATCAGTAGAACGAGAAGGCGGGTTTTTCTTCTTACGCTTGGCAGAAGCCAAGAAAAAATCAGTTTCGGTAAAAGGTTTTTCCAAAACACCAACGCTAGTCAATACAATTAGATCGGATACTTTTAAGGCAAGCGCGTTCGTTCCCACACCATCTCCGGTACCTTCAAAACAATCACTGGATACAGGTCCAAGACAGGCTAGCCGACTGGAACTGGATGCGGCTATCCAGCTTGCATCCACATGGTCCCGCGGAAGCGACAGCGAAGCCTATCCATCTGAAAGAGTTTCCGGCTTTGCGCGTTCGATCACCACTATTGTCCAGGCTATCCAAGAAAACCGTTTTAGTGCGGCGCTCGAGATGAACGATGTTTTTGAAAAAGCTGCCGGAGAAAACTATGTAAGCATCTACCTGCGAGCCTTGGTATTGAAGCACCGAGGCCAAGACAAAGAAGCGGTAGAACTATGGGAAAAAGCCCGTTTGTATTGCGAGCGATTTTGGCCAGCATTGTTTCAGGCGGGGATGGCGCAAAAACAATCCAATCCAGAACGATGCAAAAAGCTTATGACAGATTGCCTGGAAACGATGAGTATGGATGGCGGGATGTATTTTATTCTTCTTGAAGGTTTTGATTCGGCTTATTATCGCCACATGGCAAGCAGCGCTCTCATTGGCTTACAAGGCATTTCATCCTGAACCGAGGCGGACAAGCATGGCATTATCCAAAGAAAAATTCCTAACCCTATTCCTTGATGAATTCGCCGAAAACATTCTAGTTGCAGAGAATCAAATCATTCTGCTTAAAAACGACAGCAATAATGCTGATGCCTTGGCGACCCTGCTGAGAACGCTGCATACCATCAAAGGTTCTACGCGGATGCTCCAGTTCAACAAGATGGAATCTTTGGTGCACGGCGCTGAAACGGTCTTTAAGGGGATCCGCGAAGGTAGATATACTGTTGACGCTAGACTAGTTCGTTTCTTTTTTATCATAGCAGACCATTTACGCTACGCAGCAAAATCAATAGCTGAAAATGGCGATGAAAGCCTTCCGTCGCTTGGACTTTTGTCTGCCGCATGCGAGCGACTAAGCGCAAACGAAGCTTTCGATCTTTCTTCGATTCCAGCTTTAGCCCTACAAACATCGGCTCAAGAAAGCTTAGGCCCAGCGCCCTCACAGAACCCCTCGAAGAACATCGATAAAAACGCCGCACTCAGTTCAAATAGACATGAGCATAATCCACTATCAAAAACTAACGAAACGGCAACAACAATACAAGACGGCAACAACGCTCATGAAAACCTCGATAAAGAAAGCTCTATCAGAGTCGATGCCGCTACAATAGACCGCGCCATAAACCTTGTTAATACAATGACAGTCCGGCAGCTTAGATTGCGTAGCGCAGTGGATCAAATAGAAAATTTTCAGCGCGATTTATCTAAAACATCTAACCTTGATTTATCAAAAACTGCCAAACGAAATCTTGCGGAACTAGCGCGTGCAATGCGACTATTCAAAAGCCAATATTCAGACCAGTTATTTGAAATAGACCATGGCATGCAAGAACTACGGGAAACGGTTATAGGAATGCGCATGCTTCCCCTTTCGGTCATACTTGACCGCTTCCCGCGCATGGTGGAAGAAACTGCGTCTTCGCTCGGAAAAGAAGTATGCATAAGCATTAGCGGCGACGGCGTAAGGCTTGATCGCACGGTCATGGAAAAGCTGTCCGATCCTCTTATCCACCTAATTCGGAACTCAGTTGACCATGGCATCGAAAGCAAGGAAAAGCGCATTGAAGCCGGCAAGCCCACGCGCGGTTCCATTCGCCTGGATTGCAAAACGGAAGGCAATCGCATTTCTGTAAGCGTCAGCGACGACGGTGCAGGCTTTGATTACCAATCCATCCGCGAACGCGCTATAGGAATCTGGCCGGAAGAAGAATCAGACATACGCTCTATGGGCGAGGAAGAACTGACCCATTTTTTGTTCAAGCCTGGTTTTACCACACGGGCAAATTCAAACGCTCTATCCGGTCGAGGCATAGGCCTCGACATAGTAAAAACCAATATCGAAGCGGTTAAAGGGCAAATTCAGGTTCAGTCGAAAATCGGTCACGGTTCCACATTCACACTCTTATTGCCCGTATCAGCCTCGACCATGGACGGCATGTTTGTTAGCTGTTCCGATCGTTCATATTTCATTCCGGCTTCCTCGATTACCCGCACGCTCCTTATAGATCAAAGCACCTGCTTTAGACTTGGTCAGCGCGATATGTTCAACCTTGAAGGAGTGAATATCCCGTTATCAGATCTTTCCATGGCGCTTCAAACAGAGCAATCAACCCGTCCGCTCACCTCCATTCCGGTACTGCTAGTACGCGGCCCCGTCGAAACTATAGGCATTGTCGTGGACCGGATACTCGGCTACGACTCGCTTGTATACCAGGGATTGCCAAAAGGCCTACAAAAAAATCCACTCGTGCAAGGCGTCGTTTTCGATCCATCCTTCCATATTATACCTATCCTTAACATGTGGGCTGTGCTGGACCGCCTTCGTTCAGTACGCGCGATGGATACCCACCGCCGCTTTGCATCTTCTGCACCAATAGAAAAGGCGACCGTATTGGTTGTGGACGATTCCATATCCACGCGCGAGATAATGGTTTCGATGCTGCACCTGGAAGGCTATGATGTGGTTAGCGCCGTGGATGGAGTGGATGCCCTTGAGAAATTGCGAAGCACAAGAACAGATATTGTAGTATCGGATCTTAACATGCCTCGGATGGATGGGCTAAAACTTTTAGAGAATATCCGTTCCGACCAGAACCTAGCAAACACTCCAGTTATCATTGTTACGACTGTAAATGAAGAACCGATTCGCGCACGCGCAGAAGCCCTAGGCGCTAATAAATATATACTTAAATCCAGTTTCGAGCAGGACAACCTTATTTCAGCGGTACGCAATTTAGTAAGCGCCGGCAAAAAAACTACAAAAGGGCCTACATCATGAACGGAAAAACTATACTCTTGGTCGACGATTCCGACTTGGTTGCCGGGATGGTTTCAGAAGCTCTTTTAGAATCCGGTTTTGATGTAACGCGGGCCAAAGACGGCTATGAAGCCATAGAATTATGTTACAGCCAGATTCCGGACATTATCGTAATGGATATAGACATGCCCCTGCTTAAAGGCTACCAGGCAAGCAGGCTGCTAAAAGCCCGCAGGGGCGTACGGGACATACCCATCATTATGCATACAGCAGCCGGAGAAGACAAGGATCGATTCTGGTCCTACAATTCCGGAGCGTGCGCATTTGTTGTAAAGGATTACAAAAACATTGGCCCCTTGGTTGAGACAGTTAGGGCTCATATAACACACGAAAGCCCTGACATCAAGGCAATCCAGGAAGACAGCAGACATCTTGACCGATCGTCCATTTCAGAAGCTCTTTCAAACATGCTGGACAAAGAGCTGTTCCGATCAACTATTATGAACAAGCTGGCCGCTGCCGGTCGCAGCTTGTCTTCACTTTCAGCAACAGTAGGCAGAGTGCTAGAACTGCTCGACCTGGCCTGTGAGCGACAGGTAGCATGCGTGATTCTAAAATTCGGCAGGGAAGCTATTCCATTTGCGCATGCAACAGACGCAGTTAACAAGGAAATGTGCGATGACTTTCTTTCAGTAGCCTTGGAAGACTTTTTCTCTCATTACGACAGGAACAGCCTTAAGCTTGGCGAAACACATTACTTCAACACAGATGAGCGCACAGACTGGAATAAGATTCGACTCGATAACGCGCAGTTATGTTCGTATTTCTATGTCCCCATACGCGGATCCGGTGACGAAACCATAGGTACATTACACATCGCGCATACGCGAAACAATTATTTCGCGGAAGCTATTACCGACAGCATAGCCGCCTTCGCAGACGAAGCCGGGGTGATCATGCACAATGCGATGTTGTTCAAGCAAGTAGCAACAATGGAACGCGAGATACGCAATGTTTTTTCCAAGTTCGTGCCACAGGAAATTATCGATGATCTTGTGGCACGAAAATCGCAAACCAGCATGCTCGCGGGGGAAAAACGAGAACTGGCAATTGTTTTTTCAGATATCCGATCATTTACGACCCTGACCGAAATAAACCCACCCGAAGTCGTGGTATCTTTTTTAAACCGCTATCTGGAAACCATGTGCGAGCACATAAGCCTTCGGGGAGGCGTGGTTGACAAATTCATAGGCGATGCCATCCTTGCGATATTCGGCGCTCCCAAAAGCTGGCCGG
>JAKQNL010000345.1 GCA_029565815.1 Spirochaetota bacterium
AGCGACAGCTCCTGAATCCTTGCGGCCATTTCCGGGCTTAGCTTTGCGGGTATATAGAGGCGAGCTCCGTCTGGGTCTATGTACTTTGCGTCGTACGAGTAAAATTCGTGCGTCGTGGCTATTTCTCCCGGCGGGAAAGCCGTAGGCTCGTCGTTGCCGATTACCGAACACTCAAGCTCGCGAGCGTGTATGAACGGCTCGATGATAGCCTTACTGTCCCAGTGCATGGCTTCCTCGATGGCCGGAATAAAATCCGCTTCAGCTTTTACAGCCTGCGCCCCAAGGGACGAGCCGCAGCGGGCAGGTTTTACAAACATGGGCCAGCCGAATCGTTGTTCCGCTTCCGCGCGTAGTTTGGTGAGCTCCTGCGTTTTCGAGCTTCTGGCTATCAGGTAGGGTACAACGGGAAGGCCGCTAGCCTGCCACAGTATCTTGGCCGCTTCTTTGTCCATGCCGACAGCGCTTCCAAGCACATCGGCTCCGACGTATGCGATGTTCGCGCATTCCAAAAGACCCTGCACCGTGCCGTCTTCGCCGAAGGTTCCGTGCAAAACCGGAAACACTATGTCCACATTCAGGTCCGACACGCCGTGCGAGCCGAATACGCGTATGCCCTTGCCCGGGGCTATGACTACCTGTGGGCCGTCGGTACGTAGTGTAAGCGGGCCGTCGCTTTCCAGACACGCTTCCAGGGTGCTCTGGCTTTGCAGCACCCACTGGCCATCTTTACTTACCCCGATCAGCGTTATGCGGTGCGCTTTGTCCAGGTTCCGAGCTATGAATGCCGCGGAGGACAACGAAACTTCGTGTTCCCCGGATTTTCCGCCATAGAGTATCGCGACCTTCATGCGCGTTCCTTCCTGTATCCTAGTGCGTTAAGGGCCGCCTGGGCCTCTTCAATCTCGTTCCATGCAATGCTTGTGCCGTTGTAGATGATGGAATTTTCATGGCCTTTGCCCAGCAGTACCACGATGTCCCCGTCGCCTGCCATGGAAAGCCCTTGGGCTATTGCAGCCCTGCGGTCCGGAATCAAAAACAGATCCGTGCCCCGCGTTTTGCCTTGCACGCCCTGTGCTATGTCTTCCAGTATGGCCATGGGCTGTTCGCCGCGAGGATCTTCGTCTGTAAGTATGAGCACATCGCAGTAGCGTGCAGCTATGGCCCCTTGTTCCGGCCGTTTTTGCGTATCGCGCTCGCCTGCCGAGCCGAACACGCACACAAGCCGGTGCTTTCCTGCCCTATCGCGTAAGGGCTTGAGCACGGCGTCAAAACTGCTGGGCGTGTGCGCATAGTCCACGATCAGTTCGAATTTTTGCCCACAGTCAATGCGGCTCATGCGGCCGCGCACGGGTTCCAGGGCTGGCACAAGGGCAGCTAATTTTTCATAGCCCATGCCGCTTAGGCCGGAAACAACCACAAGTGATGCAAGCACGTTTTCCACGTTGAATCGACCCGGCAGATTAGCCCGGGTGCGCACGCTGCCGCCATTCCACGCGATGGTAAAGTCCGTGCCGCGGCTGTCCTCACCTATATCCTGGGCCCACAGGTTGGCCGCGTGCGGGCTTTTCATGGAGTATGTATACACGGGAACCTTGGTTACGGCGCGGAAATAATCTGCGCTGTCGTCGTCAGCGCAGACAACGCCAAAGGGCTTTGGCGCAATCGAGCGTGCATCGGAATATGGCCGCGTTGCAGGATGCTTATTCGGTATGGCACGGTCCAATGCGCGGAACAGGTTTGCCTTGTCGTCGCGGTAGCATTCCCAGCTGCCGTGAAACTCCAGGTGTTCGTGGCGCACATTGGTCATTATGCCGACATCGAAGTGCACGTCGCCCAGCCGGTTCGTACGCTTAGACAGGCCGTGCGATGAAGATTCTACAACGGCGTAGTCTAAGCCATGTTCGAGCATGGCCGACAGCTTTTCGTGGATAGTGGTTGCTTCCGGCGTCGTCTGGTGTTCCGGGTTGGGAAGGACAGTATCGGCAACGCGGTATTCCACCGTGGATATGAAGCCAGCCTTGCATCCTGCCAAATCCAAGAGGCGGTAGATGAGCCAGGTGACGGTGCTTTTGCCCTCGGTGCCGGTTACGCCTATGACCGTGATGCGCTTAGATGGTGAATCGTAAAAACGGTCGGCAAGCGCGGACATGGAAAAGCGGGTATCGCTCAGCCGTACATAGCTGATGCCCGCAACGTACTCGGATAGCTCGTCTTGGTGCACTATCGAGCGGGCGCCGTTTTTGATGGCGGATTGGATGAAACGCGCGCCGTCGGTGTGGATGCCCGGCAGCGCTACAAACAGCCAGCCTGGTTTCGCCTGCCGCGAATCGTAGCAGATGCCAAGAACTTCCAGGTCGAGTGAGCCGCGGACAGCCTGCGGGTGCATGCCCTCGATGAGGGCCATAAGGGTATGGGCCATGGCGTGCATGGTAACCCTGTCCGGCCGTCGTGGGCAATAACCCGCAGCTTGTATCCGCGTTTTTTGCGCTTAGATTCTGTTAGAAATCCAGCGTGAACTTGGCGCTAAAGTACACCGCATACGGGAATACTTGCTGATCAATTTCGCTGAAGTAAAATGTAAGCGCGCCAAGACCGAGCCTAAAGCTTTTGCCCAGGCGGTAGTTGATGCTTACATCGGGGATGATGAGGGGAGCAAAATCGGCGATGCTTTCGGTTAGCACGAGGAATGCGTAAAACCCGCCGCCCACTGATGCGCTGACGGTGATAGGATCCGCGTCAAACTCCACATAGGCTACAGGATACAGCATGGACGCGATGATGGCCGTGTATGCTTTTAGTCCTACGCCCAGGTTGATCTGGCCAAGGTCGAAATTATACGCAAGCTGCACGTATGGAATTGGCAGGAAAGCGGGTATTTTTACCGATTCGCCTTCAGCCCCAAGGTTTGGCGCTTCTATGCCGATAAGAAACGGCGCGTTGATGCCGATATCCGCACGTAGCTGCGCGAATGCCGCTGGCACTGCCAGTACGCACAGAGCAACGATAAGCAGGAACGTCTTTTTCACGATGAGCCTCCTGTAGCGGTTAAGCCGCTTCACCCCGTTAGTATACACCCATTATCATCGATAAAACGATGATTTGCGTAAATGTTACATGGCTCTGTCTTGCCCCCGCCTGCTTTGGAAGGCTACAATCCTTGTATCATAACACTGCGGCCCGCCTTGTTTTTGGTTGGCCCGCTTTTTGAGACGGGAGCGAACATGTACAGCGTGCGCGTTGAGGCCGGCTTTTCCGCGGCTCATTTTCTTACACAGTTTTACGGCAAGTGCGAGAACCTGCACGGGCATAATTACCGCGTGCGCGCATACGCAAGCGGCAGCCAGCTGGATAAGGCAGGCATGGTGCTGGATTTTGGCGTGCTTAAAGGATGCCTACGGCGAGTGGCGGAACAACTCGATCACCGATGCCTCAACGACCTAGCGGAGCTGCAAAACTCGCCCAGCGCGGAGCGCATAGCCCGCTACCTGTTTGAGGCCATGCTTGCCGACACGCCAGGACTGCCGCTAACGGCCGTCGAGGTGTTCGAGACAGACACCAGCATGGCCAGGTATGAGCCCTGAAGCGGAAGATCAGTCCGCGTTCCGCATAGCTCAGCTCATTCCCTACCTGGGCAACAAGCGATCGCTCCTACCCAGCCTTGGCCCTTTGTTCCACAGCCTTGTACAACCTGAACCAGGCGCGCGTTTTCTGGACCCATTCATGGGTTCTGGTTCGGTCTCGCGCATGGCCCGCTCTATGGGCTACCAGGTGTATGCAAACGACTGGGAACCCTATGCCCTGGCTTTGGCTCGATGCTGGCTTGTGCTGCGCCCTACGGATATACACAGCGCGTTTAGCGGGCAGGCCGAATCGGTATACGAGCACTGGAACCGCATGCATCCCCTGGACCCCCGCTGCGATGTGCAGCCTTTGGCCGAAGGGCCGGAGTATTTTAGCCGCTACTATGCTCCAGCCTGTACCGAAGCGCCGGTCTTGGGTAAAGAGCGCATGTTTTACACCGCGGAAAACGCTCGGTTTTTAGACCGGGTCCGCTATAGACTCGATGCCGAGTATCCAGCATCTGGCGATTGTAGTGCTGCTCGGGATGCCCTATTAGGCTCGCTCATTGTTGAGGCTGCAACCCATGCAAACACATCGGGCGTGTTTAAGGCATACCACCGGGGTTTTGGCGGCCATTCCGGTAATGCGCTCAGTCGCATAAAGGGCCGTATGGAGCTGGAAGAACCCCAGCTTCCGGATGCACAGGCCGCCGTGTTGGGCAACGAGGATGCTGCACGCTTTTGCGCGCGCGCCAGCGTCGACCTTGCATACCTGGACCCGCCCTACAATCAGCACCAGTACGGTTCCAACTACCACATCCTAAACACCCTGGTTCGCTGGGATGGCTGGAACCCTGGAATGGAGCTTGGTCCGGATGACAGCCTTGTGGACAAGGCGGGCATTCCGGCCCGGTGGCGGGATACCCGATCGGCATATTGCATGAAAGCTACAGCCAAGAGCGCCATCAAGGAGCTTGTGGCATCGGTGGACGCTGCCTTTATTGTGCTGAGCTGGAACGGAGAAGGCCACGTGGACGAACGGGAAATGGTAGAGCTATTGTGCGAACGGGGCCGGGTGGATCTGCATGCACTTGAGTATACCGCATACCGCGGTGGCCGCCAGAGTGCGGATCGTCAGGCTTTAACCCGGGAATACCTGTATGTGGTGGATACCCGCGCCCAGCCCGTGCCCAGTTCCAAACTGCTAGCACAGCTAGAAAACCTGACAGCCTTAGATACGGTTGCGCGCGGCCGCTACGACAGGCGCAAACTGCAATCGTATTTCTCCATGACTCCTACCGGGCCGGATATAGGCGATGGCCGTGTGTTCGCTTTGGGAAAACTGGCTAGCCCGGCAGCGGGGGCCATGGAGCTCCTGGCACAATTGTCCGATGCACAGCGAGACAAGGCTATAGCCGGATTACGGGCATCGGTATGTGGCACTGCATCGGAGCACCTGGAGGTTCTGCACAGCGTAGTGTCGGTGCCAGGTTCCCGGGCAAGCGCCCGCCAGGAAACGCTACGCTGGCTGCGTAAACTTGCGCACAGGAAGCACCGCGACGAGTTTGCGTCCTGGATGGAGCGCATGCATGCTATAGCCCAGAACGATAGGGTGTTTATGCGGGGCTTAGCTGCGCTTG
>JAKQNL010000373.1 GCA_029565815.1 Spirochaetota bacterium
AAAGCGACGATGATGAGGCTAGCCCCATGGTCAGGCGGGTGGCCCAGTATCTTGAAGGCCTGTCGGATGACGATGTGTGTAAGCCAAACCCCCGCTACGGCAAGGTGCCCAGTTCTGAGCTTGCGCCGGGCGTGCGCGCGACGCTAGCAGAAAGGCTTGCACTTCCTGTAACCAGATACTTCATCTGGAGCTCCAACAAGGGCCTAAACAAACGCTATCCAAACGCGGATGAAGTTACCAAGCGCCGGCTGGATTATGAGCTGTCCACCATCATTCTCATGGATTTTGTGGGTTATTTTCTTATCGTCGCCGACTTCATAAACTGGGCTAAGGATAGGGCTATTCCGGTCGGCCCGGGTCGAGGTTCTGGAGCCGGTTCCATAGTCGCATACAGTCTGCGCATCACCGACATCGAACCCTTGCGCTTTAGCCTTCTTTTCGAGCGTTTTTTGAATCCGGAGCGCGTGTCCATGCCGGACTTCGACGTGGACTTCTGCTACGAGCGTCGCGGCGAGGTTATCGATTATGTTACAAAAAAATACGGCGAGGAACGTGTTGGGCAAATTGTTACGTTTGGAACGCTTAAAGCAAAAGCTGTACTGAAAGATGTTGCCCGGGCTTTGGACATATCCATAGACGAATCGAACATGATAACCAAGCTTGTGCCGGACGATCCCAAGATGACCCTGGCTCTTGCCTTTGAGCAAGAGCCAAAGCTGCGCGAGCTGGAAGCAAACCCCCGCTATGCGGAGCTCTTCGAGATGGCCAGAAAGCTGGAGGGCAAAAACCGCCACACGAGCTTGCATGCTGCAGGCATCGTCATAGGTAAGAGCGTGCTGACCGATTTTGTACCGGTCTACAAGGACCCGAAAACCGGCATCGTTGCAACGCAGTATACCATGGACCAGCTGGAGGAATGCGGCCTTGTAAAGATGGACTACTTGGGCCTTAAGACGCTCACGCTTATCAAGAACACGCTGGCCCTCATGCGAAAGCGCGGCGTGGATATGAGCGTGGAAGACATCCCGGATGGAGACGCAAAAACGTACGCGATGCTCCGTGATGGAAAAAGTACGAGCATTTTCCAGTTCGAATCCGATGGTATGCAGGCGGTACTCAAACAGGCTCAGCCGGACCGCATAGAAGATCTTATCGCGCTCAACGCCCTGTACAGGCCCGGCCCTATGGACAACATTCCGCAGTTTGTGGACTGTAAGCTCGGCCGCAAGCCAATTACCTATCCGCACCCCGCACTCAAGTCCATTTTGGAAGAAACCTACGGCGTTATCGTCTACCAAGAGCAGGTAATGCAGGCTACCCAAATACTGGGCGGCTACACTTTGGGCGGCGCAGACCTTTTGCGCCGCGCTATGAGTAAGAAAAAACCCGAGGAAATGGCAAAGCAGCGCATACTGTTCGCCAAGGGCTGTCTTACTACTCATGGTATAGAACAAGCACAAGCAGACCAGATATTCGACCTTCTGGATAAATTTGCAGGCTACGGATTCAACAAGAGCCACGCTGCAGGCTATGCGGTGCTTGCGTACCAGACGGCTTGGCTCAAGGCAAATTATCCAGCCGAGTTCATGGCCGCCAACCTGTCAAACGAAATTAGCACCACCGACAAGCTTACGCTCTACATAGCCGAAGCGCGCTCTATGGGCATCGAGCTTTTGCAGCCGGATGTGAACAGCTCGGAAGCGTATTTTACCGTAGACAAGGGACGCATAGCGTATGGTCTCATAGGCATAAAGGGTGTAGGCGAAGCCCTAGCAGCCGATATCGTTTCGGAGCGCGAAAAAAACGGAGCATACAAGGATTTTCTTGATTTTCTGGAACGCGTCGGCTTGCGATCTGCGAACAAGCGCAGCGTGGAAACCCTCATCCAAGCCGGCTGTTTCGACACTATGGGCAAAGGGCGAGCAGAGCTTACTCTCAACCTGGAACGTTGTTGGGACTATGCCCAGAACAAGGCTGACTCGTCCGCCTATGGCCAGGTGAGCCTTTTTGAGTCGGGTTCCGCCGATGACCTGCCGCCTTTTAAGTGGGACCCCGCAGAGGATTGGCCACGTGACGAGAAGCTGCGAGTAGAAAAACAGTTATTAGGTTTTTACTTTTCGGGCCACCCTTTGGACGAGTACAAAGATGTTTACCAGCGATGCTGCGACGTTGACTTTGTGCATCCGGATCGCATGAGCGCTGAAAAAACCTATACGCTGATTGGCCAGCTGGTGGAGTTCCGCGAGATACTAACCAAGCGCGGCAAGCGCATGGCCTTCGGCAAGGTGGAAGGCTATGGGGGAACCATGGAAGTGGTTGTGTTCCCGGATACCTTGGAACGCAATCCTGGACGCTTTGCTGTAGACCAGATACTGTTTCTTAAGGGCAAGGTGGATACTGAGCGGGAAAATCCCAGCTTTAAGGTGGAAGAGCTTGCGTATCCGGAAGACCTGCGCGATAAAAGCTACCGCGAGCTACACATAGCCCTTAACAGCGTCCACCATGAAGAAGACCTGGAAAGCCTGCGTGATATTCTCTTTGCATCAAACGGTCAGTGTCAGGTAACCCTTCATGTTCCTTCTGCCAGCGGAAAGGTGCGGGTAAAAGCCCACTCCGGCATCAGCTGTTCGCCATCCGATGAGCTGTTGGACCGCTTGCGGGAAGCTCCGGTAGTTGCGGATTTGTGGCTTTCATAGCAAGGCCTACGAAGATTTGGAACGTAACCAAGCCAAAAGCTGGGAATACCGACTAAAGCTAAAATCCGCCTGGCTGCGCAAGCGAGCGCGCCGACATGTCGATATGAATGCGCTGTGCATGCCGGCAGCTTTTGCTCCAGCCACATCGTAGCGTTCGGAGTTGCCAACATAGAGTACTTCATTTGCTGTGCATCCAAGGCTTTTGGCCAAAGCAGCGAACGAACATGTATCCGGTTTCAAAAGACCTGTGCTCTCGCTGGTTGCCACTACATCAAAAGCCCTTCCTAGGCCCATTAGTTCCAGCTTTCGCTGTGCCGGAAAATCGGATAAAAGCCCTAGGGCTAAACCCATGGATCGAAGCTCGCTAAGGCATGCTTGTACACCTGGAAACATTTTGATGGAAGAAAAGCAGTCTTCGGATCCGCGGTAAAAGTAGCGTTCGATATGCTGGTAGACGGCTTCTTCATCCATGCCGACTGATTCGGCTACAAGGTGTGCCTGGCTGCGATGAAACTCATCGATGCTTGTAGGCGGGGCGCTTCGGTAGATATCGGTGATGGTCGGCTCGTCCCGCAGGCGATGACGCACCCGGTTGAATGCGGAAAATAGTTTAAGCGAATGCGCTGCGTTGGGTACCATGTGCAGGTACAGGGCGCCGGCTGGATACAATGTACCGTCCAGGTCAAAGCCCACGGCTTTAATAATCATAGAAAGGTTATATACCGAGGCTTTGCGCCATGTCTATAAAAGATAGCGTCAATAAAAAGCCGACCGCGTGGGCAGCCGGCTGAATCGATAGTTTCTTACATGGCCTTCATTAGGCTTTTTTGGTAGCGTACTCGGTGTGCAGTAGCTCATGGGATAAGTGACCAAGTGGCTTGCCCAAGAATTCGCTGTACAAAGCCTGTACTGCTTTGTTCTCGTGCGATTTGCGTAGCGTAAGCCGCTTGTCCTCACGATAGATAGCGTCCATTCGGGCTTCTTTCTTTTTCCAGCTTGGCGCTACCGGCTGGCCTCCGCCTCCTAAACAGCCGCCAGGGCAGGACATGATCTCTACAAATGCGTACGGGCTTTTCCCTGCTGCAATTTCTTCCAGAATTACTCGTGCGTTTTTAAGGGTATGGGCTACGGCTACATGTATTTCTTTCCCCTTTACATCGACGCTTGCGCTCTTTATACCGTTAAAGCCGCGCACCGTTTTTAGTTCGAGTGTGGGTAGAGGCGCTCCTGTGGCCAGTTCGTACGCAGTGCGCAAAGCCGCTTCCATGACGCCGCCTGTTGTTCCGAAAATTACCGCCGCTCCGGTGCTGCTTCCCAACGGGTCGTCGAAATTTTCTTCGGGCAGATTTTGGAAGTCTAGGCCGACCCGTTGTACCATGCGCGCCAGTTCCCTTGTGGTAATGGCAAAATCCACGTCGTAGTAGGGGGAAGCGTTTTTGCCTTTCTCGCGCCAATATGCCCATGCGTCGCGCATTTCGGGCCGCTTTGCCTCAAACTTTTTTGCCGTGCACGGCATGATGGAAACGACCACCATTTTGGACGGATCGATGCCGGCTTTTTCGGCGTAGTAGGATTTTGCCAAGGCGCCAAACATCTGTTGCGGTGATTTGCAGGTAGACAGGTGCGGCAAAAGTTTTGGATAGAAGGTCTCGATAAAGGAAATCCAGCCCGGGGAGCAGGAGGTGAGAAGAGGCAGCTTTCCGCCCGAACCTAAGCGCTTAAGCAATTCCGAGCCTTCTTCCATGATCGTCAGATCCGCCGCGAAGTCCGTATCGAAGACACGGTCAAAACCGAGCCTGCGTAGGGCTGCGGCCATTTTGCCGGTAACCAGGGAGCCGGGATCCATGCCAAGCGCTTCGCCCAGGGATGCGCGTATCGCAGGGGCAGTTTGCACGACGACGGTTAGCTCCGGATTTCCAAGAGCAGCAAAAACCTCGTCGGTTTCGTCACGTTCCGTAAGCGCTCCTGTCGGGCATACTACGGTGCATTGACCGCAGGACACGCAGACCGATTCGGACAGGGCTGTGTCCTTAAACGGGGCTACACGAGTGCGTATGCCGCGGCCGGTAAAATCTATAGCGCTCACCGATTGGGTTTCCCTGCATACGGCTACGCAGCGGCCGCAGAGTATGCACTTGTTGTTGTCGCGGTATACGCCAAAGCCAGCATGATCCATGCTTACTTCTTTTTTTGTCCGCGGGAAAGCTTTCCGTCTTACGCCTAGGCGCTCTGCCATGGCCTGGAGTTCGCAGCTGCCGTTTCGCACGCAGGACAGGCAGTCATCGGGGTGATTGGCAAGCAATAATTCTATTACTGTACGCCGTGCTTCCATGACTCGCGGGCTTGCTGTCGCGACGTTCATGCCTTCGGTAACATTCTGTACACATGAACGCAATAGGCTTTTTGCCCCGCTTACCTCGACGACGCACATGCCGCAGGATGCGTTTGAGCATACGCCTTCCAGGTGGCACAGCGTCGGCACGGAAATCCCGGCGCTCTTGCATGCTTCCAAGATTGTGCTGCCCCCAGGAACGCTCACAGGCCGCCCGTCAACGCTCAGTGTAACCATATCGCTTTTCGTTTGGTTCATTGCCGTTCCTCCAATTAGCGCCATGGGCTTAATGCGTTTGCACGCACGTCGCAGCGCAGGCATCTGCCGGCTTCGATAAGAGCCTGTTCGCCCGAATATCCAAGGGAAATTTCCATGAAGTTTCCCTTCCTCTGTTTTGGCGGCACCTGGCTGGAAACACCCATATGCTGCTTGTTTGGTTCCAGGGGAACGAACATCGGGTATTTAAAGTCTCGGTATAATGATGAAAACGCGTCCCGGTTCATAAGCTCGCGGTCTATTGCGCGGGCTGTGCGCTTGCCTAAGCCCATTGCTTCGGCCGCCGTTGCAGGCCCCGTTACCGCGTCTCCTACGGCCCAAATGGTGCCAGCCGATTTCCCGCTCATGGGGTCGGCTATGATACGGCCGTCTTTGCGCGCTAGTACGCCTGTCTTTGCCCAGGGAGAAGCGTCCACCGATTCGCCTACTGCTACAAAAACCTCGTCGCATGGAATGTCCACTATTCTGTCGCTTGCTACCGGCTTAGGCCTGCCCGAGCTGTCCATGGCCCCCGGCCTCATAACGCGGAAACGGACTGCGCTTACCGCACCTTTGTTTCCCAAGATTTCTTCGGGCTGCAACATGTATTCAAAGCGTATGCCTTCTTCTTCCGCGCCCGATAGCTCTACCGCGTTTGCAGGCATGTCCGCCTTGGTACGCCGGTATACAACGGTTACTTCTTTATCAAGCCTGAACAGTGTGCGCGCTGCGTCTATGGCCACATTACCGCCGCCTATAACCAAGCTACGCTTGCCCAGGTTTTGCTTTTTCCCGCTCGCGAATTCTTGTAGCCATTCGTAGCCAGGATGTACGCCGGACAGTGTTTCGCCCGGGATTCCTAGCTTTTTATCTTCTTCCGCGCCTACCGCAAGGATGACCGCGTCGTTGGATGATGTAAGCTCCACGATGCTTGGCTTTTTACCAACGCGGGCATTGAATACGAATTTAACACCCAATGCCTTCCAGAGCTCCAGTTCCTTATCCAGTATGTCTTTTGGAAGCCGGTAGGAGGGTATCCCGTAGCGCAAAATGCCCCCGGCTTTTGGCTGGGCCTCGTATACGGTAACCTCGTGGCCTAGCCTTGCCAGGTAGAACGACGCGGATAAGCCTGCCGGACCCGAACCAACAATTGCAATCTTCCTACCTGTTGCCTGTTTCTTTTCCTTAACAAGACGAGCCCATACGGTTTTATCCCGCCCCATCTTGTGCATGGCATCAGCCAGGTAGCGGTGTATCTCTCCCTGTGCGACCGGAGCGTCCAGGTCATCCCTTCGGCAACGCATCTGGCAGTGGAAGTGGCAGATGCGCCCCATCGAGCCGGGTAGCGGGTTGTCGCGCAGGGTCAGCTCGAACGCGTCCTCGATGCGGCCGTCGCCGAGCAGGGCCAGGTAGCCGGG
>JAKQNL010000378.1 GCA_029565815.1 Spirochaetota bacterium
GGGAAGCTTGCCATGCCAAGCTCTGCGCAGGCTTTTTCCTTGCCGGCGATGTAGGAATGGCTGGCAGGATCGTCACCCACCTGGATAACCGCAAGAGAGGGAACCACGCCACGGGCTTTCAAAGCCGCAACCCGCTTGGCCAGATCGGCCCTCATGTCCTTGGCTAGCTCTTTGCCGTCTATAACAACTGCGCCCATGAAAGCCTCCCGTGGCGGCGTCTCCAGTGAATCTATCGAATCAGCCTGCTATACTTCTCATCGAAATGCTCCCATTTTGTATTGCTTCATACAGCGTTTTTAGTTTTTTGATTGTATCACGCATGCCCAAAATATACAACAAAGGCAGATAGTGCTCGTTCGTGGGTATGGAACGCTTGTAATTGGGAAAAGAGCGCTCGTAGTCTATAAGCTCTTGTATCGCATCTAGTTCCAGTTTTTCTTTAAGCCATGCGTCTGCGGCCACGGCCCAGGGGAAGGGCGGCTCATCATCCTCAAAGCTGATATCCCGTAGGTTATGGACCATGTTCCCGCTGCCTATGAACAGGATGCCATCATTACAGAGCGCTTGCAAACGCTGGCCGAGGAGAAAATGCTCCTGGGGGCTCTTGTGGATATCCAGGCTCAGTTCCAGTACGGGGATAGTGGCCTTTGAATACATGTGCATAAGCACAGCCCAGGCTGCATGGTCTATGCCCCTGTCGCTATCCACGCTGATGCCCGAGACAAAGGATGCCACCTGCTGGGCAATCGTTTTTGTACCGGGTGGAGCATAGCGAACGCGGTATAGATCATCCGGGAATCCATAAAAATCGTAGATTTGTTCCGGCGCATCGCTTCCGGTTATGAACGTTCCCCGGCTCTGCCAGTGTGCGGATATGACCACGACGGCTTTTGGGCTTGGTATGGATTGAGCATACGAAGCTAAAAAGTGCGTATAGCTGTTACTGGCGATGGCATTCATGGGCGAGCCATGGCCGATAAAAAGCGGGCTTATACGATTGCTGGTATTGTCCATGATAACCTTCCCTGGCCCTCTTTTGGCTTACACAAAACCTAGCATAGCTGCTTAATTCACCAGGCTGCAGCATGGGCATGCATACGAACAGATAGTATGGGTAAATGGGCTCCAGGGCAAGCAAACGTAGTATCTGGAATGGCTCAGCGAAGCATGCTATAGTAGGCTAGGTAAACCGGTTTAGCAAACCACGTATAGGTGGTACGAAGCTTTGGGATACCACCACAGGAGGAATCATGGCTACGCAGACAGACCCTAGCCTTAAAGGCTCGTCCATCTATCAGATATTTGTACGAAACTTCAGCCCCGAAGGCACGCTGATAGCCGCTCAGGCAGAGTTGCCCCGCATACAGGCCATGGGTTTTGATATCGTGTATCTTACGCCCATACACCCTATAGGACTGGCAGCGCGAAAAGGCAGCGTGGGCAGCCCCTATGCGATCATGGATTACCGTGCTGTAAACCCGGACATAGGCACAGCCAATGATCTTAGGGCATTTGCTCGAGCCTGTCACAGCCTGGGCATGAAGCTCATCATCGATGTGGTGTACAACCATTCATCCCCCGACTCGGTGCTTGCCAAAGAACACCCGGATTGGTTCATACGCGGGAAAGACGGCAAGCCTGGCCGCAAGGTCGATGACTGGTCCGATGTGGTGGACCTGGATTTCTCCGTCCCGGCCATGAGGCGTTACCTTATCGATACGCTTTTATACTGGCTCGAGCATGGCGTAGACGGTTTTCGCTGCGATGTCGCAAGCCTGGTACCGGTGGACTTTTGGCTAGAAGCCCGGGCTGCATGCGACGCGATACAGCCTACTTTGTGGTTGGCGGAAAGTGTCCATAAAGAATTTGTCACTGCGATGCGAGCCCTAGGTCACTATGCAGCTTGCGACGCGGAAATCCATGAAGCCTTTGACCTAAGCTACGACTACGACGGACGGCAGCAACTGGAAGATGCATTCTCAGGCCAGGGCCGCATCAGCGAATATCTAGCCCACGTACAACTACAGTCATCGATGTATCCGTCTCATGCAATCAAAGCCCGTTGCCTGGAAAATCACGACCAGCGCCGTATCGCATCAGTAATACCCGATCTGGACCGGCTAAAAAACTGGGCGCTTTTGTGCATGCTGCTACCGGGCACTTTTTTCGCCTACATGGGCCAGGAATGGGCTATTGATCATACACCCAGCCTCTTTGAGTGCGATCCTATGCCACGGCCGTGCAGAAATGCAGATTGCGGCTCCGTTGACGATTTTGAAAGCTGGTGGATTACAGCCCACAGGGCAAGTAAGGCCATACGCGCGCGCGCAACGTCCTTTTGTGCTCGGGAAGTGGCTATCGGTGTGGTACAGCTAGAAATCAAGCTCGCTGATGGAAGCATAGCTGTTGCTGTACTGAACCTTGATGGCAGACGGGGCTTACTCAAGCTGCACAGCAGCGCTGTGCCCAGCCTACACGGCATGGATATCCTAAGCGGCGAAGCGCTGTCGCTGTCAGGTTCGGTAGAGCTTGGGCCAAAGCCTATTCTGCTTATGCATCCCAAAGCTTCGTAACAGCTACACAGCCTGTAGCATCTGCTTAAGGGCATCCACCATCGCGCTGGCTGCCTGGGCAAACGCTGTCGGTTCCAGAATAAGGCTAACAGCCACAAAGCCGTCCCGGTCCATGTCAAAAAAATACCCTGGCTGAACCGACACCCCAGCATGCTTAGCGATAGCGAGCACCAGCTCTTCGTCGCTCATGATGTGTGGACACTGTAGCAGGGCCGTCCAGCCACCGTCGCAACGCAGCACACGGAATGCCGAATCTGGCCCGCCTACAAGCCTATGCAGGGTTTGCAGGTTTTGGGCCAGCCTCCTACGCACGCCATCGGTAAAGCTGTCGGCTGTTGCTAAAAGCGTCGGGAGGGCGTTCATAACCGGCGCGCCAACGGACAAATAGGTGTCGGCTATCAGTTCCAAACGCCGTGCAGCTTCCGCTACCAGATCATCGGGGCCGGACAAGCGGGTCCAGCCCAGCTTCAGTTGGGGCAGGCACATGCGTTTGGACAGGCCATCCAGGGTAAGCGTCAAGCAGCTGTCCTGGTTGCCCATACTCTGTCCAGGCCCGCCGGCATCGAGCCAGTACGGCAAAAACACCTCGTCGCTCACAAGGCTCATCCCAAAGCTTGCACACAACTGAGGAATGGCATGGTATTCATCCTGTGCAAGATAGGAGCCCGTCGGATTATTCGGATTGATAACGACCAGGGCCTTTGGCCGGTGCTTGGCCGCCAAGGCCGTAAGCTCGTCCATATCGATACGCCAGCCGTATGGATGCGTGTAGTACAGACTATAGGGCACACAGCGTACCGCTTCCAAACCTGCCAGCCAGTCGAACAAGGGGTAGCCTGGCCTTGGAACCAGAACACAGTCGCCGGGGTCGCAGCACAGTTTGAATGCCCACGCGTACGCCTCCGAGCTGCTAGCCGATAAAAATAACCGCTCTGGATTACACAGGAGCCGGGCGGCCAACGCATCCCGCGCACGGATAAGGCCGCGGGGATCCGGTTCGTAGGAAAGCGAACGGACATCGCTCAGCGCATCCAAAACACCGGGTGGCACCAAGCCATGTTTGCTTGGGTTTGAATCCGACAGGTTTACAAGACTCCTCCCGGATGCTCGTATGGCATCGAGGGCAAGCGACAGGGGGCTGGCATCGGGCATAGTGCCCAGCCTGCCGGAAAAATGTGCATCCATAGGTAGCCTCAGTATAGCAGATGTTCCGAAATGCTTTCTGCCCCTTCACCCAAACCAGTGCGGCGGTGTATAGTGTAAGGATGCGCTCAAACGTGAGCGGCAGTGCTTTACGCAGTAAAAAAGCGACACGTGCCGTGAACAGAAAACCACCCCTAGCCCGCCGCGTATTCATCACCCTCATAGCCATCTTTGCAGGCGTTGTAGGACTGGTAGCTCTTTCCATGTACCTCACGGTTGCACGCTCGGTGGAAAGCGCAGTGCTTGGCAATGTAACCCGCGACATGGCATTGGCCGCCCGCGATTTTGAGATATGGCTGTCCGGCAAAATTGGCACTTTGCAGACAC
>JAKQNL010000390.1 GCA_029565815.1 Spirochaetota bacterium
CCATGCGCGCCCCCGGCTCGCAAATCCTCTTGTTCTCCGGTCAGCCATTGCCGGCCGATCTGGATGAAAAAGCTTACTGGCTCTTGGCTGCGCTCGATTCTGCCTTTGGTGAGAGCATGAGTTCCCGCCTGTTCATGCGTCTTCGCGAACGGGACGGCCTGTGTTACAATATCAGTTCAACGTATAGCATAGGCAAAGCCCAGAGTTTATGGGGCGTCTATGCTTCAACGTCGCCACAGCAGTTTGAGCGTTTTGCCCCAGCGTATCGGCGCGAACTGTGCGAGCTACAGGAAAAGGGCCTACTGGAACACGAGGTGGAAGAGTCAAGGACGCGCCTTTTGGGCATGCTTAGCCTTGCTTCCGATGATTGCGAATACCGTATGAAACGGCTGGCGCGCATGTACCTCATGAACAGCCGGGTGGAGGATATACAGACTATGGCCGATGCATGCCTGGCTCCAGAGCAACTGAACGCCCAAACCGTCAACGCGTTCATTCGGGACCATCTTGATATATCGAGCGAAAACGTGCTTCTGTTTGGAAAAATTAACGCTAAAGCACAGCGTGCTGCAAAAGTTAACCTTTGTTTTTCCTCCGCTTGGCACAAGAAAAGAGGCAAGCATGGATGAACCCACAGTCCTGGTGCAAGCCGACGAAGGCTCAATGCTTCCCGAATACCAAAGCTCTTGTGCAGCCGGTGCAGACCTGCGCGCACAGCTGGAAAAAGACCTCGTCCTGCTGCCTGGGCAGCGCGCGCTCGTTCCAAGTGGCTTGCGCATCCAGTTACCCAAAGGCTATGAAGCCCAGATTAGGCCGCGCTCCGGGCTAGCGCTGAAACATGGCATAACGTGCCTTAATAGCCCAGGCACCATAGACTCGGACTACCGAGGACCTGTTGGAATCATACTAATAAATCATGGTAATGAAACTGTAACAATTAAAAACGGGGAGCGCATTGCCCAGCTGGTGGTAGCCCCTGTAAGCATGGCCCGTTTTGTAAAAACGGATAGCCTGGAAGCAAGCAGCCGCCAAGACGGCGGCTTTGGTTCCACGGGGCGGTAGGCATGTACAAGCGGCGATATGCAATTGTATGGCGCTACGTCGCAAAAGAATTTCTTGTATCGTTTATCGTCGCGTTTTTATTCTTTTTTGTCATTTTTTTCATCAACCAGCTTCTACTCATGGCCGAAGATATACTTTCCAAAAAAGCACCGGTTGGCGACGTTGTACGGCTTGTCGTTTTTTCCATGCCGGCTATCATCGCAATGTCTTTTCCCTTTGGTTCGCTTGTAGGCGCGCTTATGGCGGCGGGACGGCTGTCCTCTGACAATGAGTTCATGGTAATGCGCGCATGCGGAATATCCAGAACTGTCACCTTTGTTCCGTTTTTAGTTCTAGGACTCGTGTTCTCGCTTGTATCGTTCTCCATGAACGATTATTTTTTGCCCTTAGGAACAATAAATTATGGCAAATTATACCGTAAGCTGGTTACAACCGCGCCGCAAATGGCCCTTACGCCCCATTCGGTAAAACGCTATGGCGATACAACAATTGTTACCGGTGCAGTGGACGGCAATGTCCTGTACGATGTGTTACTACTCGATAATCCTCCCGGAGGTGCTTCCCGGGTAATCAGCGCAAAGCGTGCCGAACTTGCCGAACGGGGCGGAGACTCGGGCGTCATAACCCTCGTGATGGATCAGGTCTTTGTTCAGGAAAGTAGTGTTTCAAAATCCAGGAGATTCGAATATTCAAGCGCATCCCGCATGGAATATAACATAGTACTTGCTAAATTTACCGATTTTACGCCCGGAATAGGGCCAAAGGAAATGGCAAGCCGAGATCTTTTCAAGATAATACAGCAGAAAGAAAGCGTTCTAGCCGACAGGCGAAAAGCTAGGGCCCAAGAACTAGAATTAAAGCATGCCGAGCTTTTAAGCGCATACATGCTTATGGTTTCCGAAAAAGCGCCGTTAAACCGCGCCATGCTTTCATTGCGATCGAATATCGAGGCCGTCAAAGCAATATCTGTAGAACCTGCTTCCGACCGGACGCTCGAAGTATACAAACTGGAATATTATAAAAAATTCTCTATTCCTGCAGGAGCCCTTGCGTTTGTGTTTTTGGCCTTTCCTTTGGGAGCGCTTTCACGAAAAAGCGGCAAGGCTGTCGGCTTTGGCGTTGGCCTGTTGGTATCTGTTGCGTACTGGGCGCTTTTAATAGGCGGCCAGTATTTGGGCCTTCGCGCCCAGTTGTCTCCATTTGTCGCCATGTGGGCTCCGAACATTTTGGTGCTCCTCCTTAGCGTTCCGCTATTTTTGCACAGGAGCCACTTGTGAGAACCCGGGTAATTCTACCAAGCTATGCAAGCTACCTCTTGCGCGCGTTTTTACCGGCTCTAGGAGCTGCGGTCTTGTTTTTTGTACTCATACTCGAGCTTGCGGATCTGTTCATGAACCTGGTGCAGTATATGCAAAACCAGGTTCCGCTAGCCTCAATAGTACGCGCTATGGTCTTATACGCTCCACGATGTGTCGCATGGTCAATCCCTGTTGCTACCTTATTTAG
The DNA here is from genome assembly GCA_029565815.1 of Spirochaetota bacterium. Lineage (GTDB taxonomy): Bacteria > Spirochaetota > Spirochaetia > Treponematales > UBA12059 > JAKLIU01. Next base: position 2,569 of record JAKQNL010000390.1, read on the forward strand.
CATTTCCTATACGCTTGGCACCATGCACGCAAATAACGAACTAATGGCTGTTTACGCTTCCGGCGTTTCCATGTTTGCTTTTGCCCTTCCTTTTGTCGTTTTTTCTTTCATTCTGTCGTTTGGATACCTGGTGTTTGAGGATGCGGTGGTCATTCCAACCCAGGCAGCAAAACGGGCTATAACCAAGCAGTTTCTAAAAACCGGCGGACCGCCTGCGGTCATGGGCCACATTACCATTGTTGGTTCGGACGGCTTGTTGGTATGGAGCGTCGCCAACTACGATGCCCAAACCGATGCAATGAACGATGTTACCGTTGTGGAACGCAGCCCCGACGGCTCTTTTGTGTCCAGGCTCGACGCGCAGTCCGCAACATGGGACGGGCAAGCTTGGGTTTTTTCCGGCGTCCGCTTCTATTCCTGGCACGGCGATCAACTCCTCGATGCAATTAGCGCAACGTGGACAAACCCGCGCTATTCCCAAGAGCCTTCCTCGTTCCGATCGGGCAATAAGCCCATAGACGAAATGAACCTGGCTTCATCCAAAGTGTATGTACAGTACCTAAAGAAAGCGGGCCTTCCAAGTAGCGGAGCGCAAGCAGAATA
>JAKQNL010000402.1 GCA_029565815.1 Spirochaetota bacterium
AGCCCGAGCCGGTGAAGCCGGACGTTACATGGTCATTCACGCGGTGGATTCAAGCGTGCAGCAGGGCTTTGACGCTGACATACTCATACTGGGCGAAGGCGCCCGTGTCGACCACATACGCAACTTGCGGCGCATCATAGCCGGCTACCTGGAAAAAGCCTACCGATACTCACCTGCAGACGCAAACACCCTGGCCACATTCATCACCGTATACAATGCCGTGTACCGCGGCGATATGGCCTACTTTGGCCTTAAATACAAACCCGTGGTGCTTAAAGAACTGGACGCTGCAAACGCAGGTCTTGCGCTGCGCTGGGACCAGTGGCCAGGCCATTCCCGTATAGTCATCCCCCTTGGAGCTCGTGCTGCAAGCGGGGTTATAGGTTCTGTCGCAACCGGCCCCATAACGGACAAAGCAACCGTGCAGTCCCTTGGCGCGGAAGCAGGCCCTGCACAGGCCATCGAGCAACGCCAGGACATGGTTGACATAAAAGAACGCGGCATTGAACAAGATCAGGCGGCCATAGCCGCCGAGAAAGAGCGCATAGCAAAAGAAGAAGCCGCTCTTGCCGAACAGCGGGCAAAGCTGGAAGAAAAGAAAGAAGCCCAAGCTGCTGCGCAACCCGGCCAGGCTCAACAAGGAAGCATAGCGGAAAGCCAGGCTGCAAAGGATGAAGAAAAAGCTATTGCCCAGCAAGAAGCCGCCATTGCTCAACAGGAAGCCGCGCTTGCCCAAGACAAAGAAGCGCTAGCACAGGCCGAAGAGCAAGTTGCAGCTAAAGAGGAAGAAATAGCAGCCGACCGGGAAGCCATAGCCGCCGAACAAAAAGACGTCATAACCGCCGAAGTGGCCGCACAAAAAACACCGCCTAAAGGCGTTACCCTATTCCAGCTGGTAAACCCGGATCTACCCTTGGCACGCATCGTGGAAGTGGACCTGGACAACGGCACCATACTGAAAAAAAGCGATGTGAACACAATACGCTCCCAGTCGGTAACCGACGGTGGCAGTGCATGGATAGCCGTAGCCGGCCAGACAACGGCTGTGGGTGGAACCGTGCGCCTGGTGCGTGTGGACAAAACGGATCTATCCAAAGCCAGCTACGGCGCCGATGACGTGTTCCCGGACACGCTGATATGGAAATACGGCAACTGGATATACGCGGTTGTAAAAAAAGGCGCAGACTGGGCTATAGGCCGATTTAACCCGGAAACCCTCAAATTGGAAGCAAGCTCCGCGCCTGTCAGCAAGTGGACCTTCCTTACCCAAACGGCACAGGGCTTGGTAGCCCAGGATCCAAAAGGAGGCTTCCTCATTCTGGAGCCGACGGCACTGACGACCACCAAGGGCTTAGCCCCATGAACCACAAACGGATGGCCTTTGGGTCATCCGTTTTTTTTATAGTTCCCAAACGGGACACCATGCGCCTTTTTTTAGGCGTATCATCATAAGGAGGAAACAGATGCAACGGGACGGACCATTCAAGGGCAGGTCGATCAGCGTCGTAAACAGCCTGTCGTTAGACGAACAGCGCTACCTGTACAAAAAAGCCAGAGAGCTGAAAACCGAGCTTGCTTCGGGTGGCGACGCAGCCAGCTTCCGGATAGCCGACCCGGACTACTCGGCCTACCTTATCTTCCTGGAAAATTCCACCCGCACCCGGGAAAGCTTCCGCAATGCAGCACAGTTCCACCGCGTACGCGTGAATATGTTCGATACAGCCACCTCGTCCTTTGCCAAAAACGAGAGCATCACCGACACCATCAAGATGCTTATAGGCTACGCTCCGGAGTCCTGCTTTGTGATACGCAGCAAACTGGAAGGCGTATGCACCTGGCTGGACAGCTACCTTGGCCCCTGGGCCGAGCGATGCGGCCACAAGCGGCCGGTTTTCCTAAACGCCGGCGACGGCAAGCACGAGCACCCAACCCAGGAGTTCCTGGACGAGTTCACGTTCCTGGAGCAGCTTAACTGGAATGACCAGTCCATACACCTTGCTTTGGTCGGAGACCTGTACCACGGACGAACCGTCCACTCCAAGGCCGATGGCCTTAAGATTTTTAAACACGTGAAGGTGGATCTTGTCGCCCCGGACGAACTGTCCATGCCACCGTTTTATGTAGACACCATGAAGCGCAACGGCTTTGAGGTACGGGTGTTCCGCACCCTGGATGAGTACCTGGCTTCGGGTTCGGTATCAAAGCTGTGGTACTTTACCCGCTTGCAGCTTGAGCGCATGGGCGAATCGGTGCTGGAAAAAGCGCCGCTCCTCAAACGAGCGGTTACCTTTCGCCAGGACATGATGGACAAACTGCCAGAAGGCACGCGCTTTTTCCATCCGCTGCCCCGCGACCGCATGGCCCCGACCATACCCACCTTCCTGGATGACACGCCGCTTAACGGCTGGGACGCTCAAAGCGCAAACGGCTACTACACGCGCGCGGTGGAAATGGCCATGCTTGCAGGCGTCATAGGGCAGGACTTTAGCGGCAAGGGGAAAGAGCCCACCCACGAAGATGATAGTTTTATAATGGAAGCGCCCATAACAAAACACGCAAAACAAGAATACAAAGTGGGCATAAAACCGGTGGAATCCGGCATGGTCATAGACCATATCGCTTCGGGTCAAAGCCTTCAGGCTATCTGGGACCGCATCGACAAGGTACGCCGCGTGCTTGGGCTAAACCTGCGATCCAGCCATGGCGTGTACCACTCCAACCAAGGCCCGGAAGTCTACAAGGGCATCATATCGGTGCCCGACGTGTCGTCCTTCGGCGAGAAGAACTTAAAGAAGCTCGGCGCCGTCTCTCCGGGCTGCACCATCAACCTGATAGAAAACCACCAGGTTGTAAAGAAGTACCGCCTTGGCATGCCGCCGCGCATTTACAACTTCGACGAAATATCGTGCAAAAACGATAACTGCGTGTCCAATCCAAAACACCAGGAAAGCGTTGGCACATCCTTCGAGCGCAAGATCGATGCAAACGGGAATGCGCGCTATGTGTGCAGTTGGTGCGAGCGCGAGCACGACTACTCGGAAATCTGGACGCTCTAGTCTCGGCCCTGGCCAGCCTTGTCCATACCGGCGGCTTCCAAACGGATGCCGCCGTTTTTATTTTCGCCGGCAGTCCAGCTCGTACATGAATATGCCAGCGGCAACGGAAACATTGAGTGAATCCACGTGCCCTTTTTGCGGGATGGACAGGACACCGTCGCAGCGTTCTTTTACCAGGCGCGACACACCAGAACCTTCCGCCCCTAAAACCAAGGCTATGCGATCGGGCAGATCAGCCGACCGGACGGGGACGCCGCCCATGTCCGCAGCGTAGGTCCAAAAGCCTGCCTCCTTGAGGCGCTCTATGGCCCTCACCACATTCGGCACGCTTGCCATGGGCACCCATGCGCTAGCGCCGGCAGAAGTTCTGGCGACGGCGTCTGTTTCCTTAGCAGCACGGCGCTCTGGCAGCACCACAAGGTTCACGCCAAACACGTCAGCGGAGCGCAACACTGCACCCAGGTTGTGGGGATCTTCCAGGTGATCAAGGACAAGGACCAGAGCCGGCTGGCCTTCGATCAGGGCGGCGCAGAAGCTGTCCAGATCCACGTCCTGGCTCTTGGACGAGCCTTCCATGGCCATAAGCATGCCGCGGTTATCCGGGCACAGGCGGTCGAGCTCAGCCTGGTTACAGGTTCTTACCGTAACGCCGCTCTTGGCCGCATCTTCCAGTATGCGTTTGACGCGCGGTCCAGGCTTTGGGCCGACCAAAAGTGCCAAGCCGTCTTGATCCTTGGATCGCAGCTGCTCTTCTATAGCATGAAAGCCGCTCAGGTAGTTCATAGGAACGCATCGTACACCAGCACATGGGCTTCTGCCTACGGCATGTGTGTCATGCCTATGGCATGACGGCGAATTCCTGCACAACCTGTATGGAGTTCTTCACTTCGCTAACGCCTGGAACGCTTTTGGCAGCAAGCACTGCGCCGTCTATCGCTCCCTGGGTATTGGCGACACCGTGGAGCGTTACACAAGCGCCATGCACATCGGCTTCCAGGAAATGGACGGGAATCTTTGCAACATAGGCAATGTGGGTTACCACTTCCTGGCCCAAAGCCAGTTCGGCCATACGGGTTACGCATGCAGCCTCGTCCGCTTCGCTTACCATGGCTTCCTTAAAACGCTGTATGGTTTTTGCGATCGCGCTCGTACTTGCCTTGCCCGTATTGATGGTCAGATCGTAGTTGGATGGATCTTCCCAATCAAGGTTGAAAAAATACCCGTGAAAGCCCTTGCGGTCATGGTCGCTTTGCTTAACCAGGCTTTCTGCCCGCTTTTGGTCACAGTGGAAATGGGTCATGACGCGTTTGACGCGTATGTCAAAGGGAGCGACAAGGCGTATGCCCAGCACGCCGGGCACGCCGGAGAAAACGGTAAAAGCGCCGCGGCCGGCTATGATGCAGTTGCCCTTTGATGCTTCTTCGTACAGCACCGTTTTCAGACAATGGAGGTAATCATCCCGTTCCTGGGACAGCGATGCCCAAAAGCCGGGCTTGCGCTCATCGTACTTTGCGCGAGCCTCGGCGGATATGCCCATGTCGGACATGCGCTGCTCGACAAATTCTTTGTTAAGTGCGCGGTAGCCGAGAAGCGCGGCAAGCTCCATGACGATTTCGTCGCCCAAGGCGGCAAACTGGCGGGCTATACAGATAATGGCCATGGCATCCCCCTTTGGCAGAGCGGAGAAAGGCAAGGTATCCCCCTGACTGCCATCTTTACATTAACTGTATGCATGGACAGACGCATTGTCAAATCGCTATAGTGCAAGCATGGATAGAGTCGGAGAGATAGCCGCCCTGGGTACAGCGCTGTGCTGGACCGCATCGGCATTATTTTTCGAGCGCGCAAGCAAACGCATAGGCGTGCTTGCGGTGAATTTTTATAAACTTTTGTTTGCGACCGTTTTCCTTGCCATCGTTGCATGGATCAGCACGGGCAACATGCTGCCCCTGGGCGCTTCTCCCAAGGCGTGGGCGTTTTTGTCGCTGTCCGGCCTGGTTGGCTTTGTATTCACGGATATTTTCCTGTTCTCCGCTTATGTGCTGGTCGGCGCACGCGTAACCATGCTGTTTATGGCAGCTTCCCCAGCGGTAACGGCCTTGTTGGGTTTCGTGTTCCTGCACGAGGACATAGGCGTAAAGGGAGTGCTTGGCCTGTGCATCACCGCCAGCGGCATAGCCATAGCCACCATGGGTAAGCGCGACGCCCGTACCACCATGACGCCCGACAAGCAAAAAGCCCTGCCTTCCGCGTCCAAAGGCATGC
>JAKQNL010000428.1 GCA_029565815.1 Spirochaetota bacterium
TGCGATGATTTTTCCGGGAGCGAATGAGAAGGAGTTTGCTCCCGACAGCCATTGTTCGCGTTCCTGACTCACAGCATCACTGCCACCGGTGAGTATCGGTTGCAGGTCTATGCCGACGCTTTTAAGGCCATCGAGCAGGGATGGTACTTCGCGTATGACAGGGGCCTTGCCCGGCTGTGCGTCTATGCGTGCAACCATAGCTCGCCTGGTACCCAGGATTACCGGCTCGAACACAAGGCATGCATCCTTGTCGATTACTGTAAAGGTCATGTCGAGGTGAATGGTCGCCCTGGCAACCGGTAGGTTAACAGCAAAAATGCTGACCGGTTCGTTCCAAGCGGCACAAATTGAGCGAGCAATTGCGTCCACCGCTTGTGCGCTGGTGCGTTCGGATACGCCTATTGCGAGCGTATTTTTTGCTATCACCTGGAAATCGCCGCCTTCTAGGGAAAAGCCATCTGCTGCGATAGATGGACCGTCAAATAGGCGCCCGGATCCTTTAAAGTCTGGATGTCGCTCGAATATGAATCGATGTATCAAAGCTTCGGGACGACGTACCGCAAAGCGCATGGCAGATGCTATCGATTTGTCACGGTATACAGCAGCCGCGTCACGCATGAAGTACATATTGGGCAAAGGAGGCAGGTCGAAGCGTTTGCCACGGAAGCAGTTTTCCAGGCGCACATGACGAGCCGGCAAACCGCGTATCGCAACTTCTGCCAGGCTCCGTGCTTCCATTGTAGCTAGTTCGTCTTGTCGGTGATGACAGCCATAGTGGTCGCAAAGCAGTTGCGCAAACAAAGCTCTGTCTTCTTTGGCCATAAGGACATCTGTCAGTATGTCCAGCAGTTCGTAAACCTGTGTAACGCTGGCTAGAAATCCTTTTAGCTCGGCATGCTCTTCTTTTACAATGTCTAGGGGGATGATGTCGTTGTACAGATCCTCTTCGGCAGTGGAGGGGCTCATTGCCTCGACCTCTGGGCCGGGTGTGTGCACAATTACGCGACGCAGTCGTCCGGTTTCCGAATTTACATGCAGTCCCTTAGACATAGAGCCTCCCTTTTTGGCATGACTACTAGATCATACCGTATGTTCATCATAACAAAGAGCAATGCCAAGGCTCAACTAGTGTTACGAAGATTTGGGATAGCGAGCTCAGCGAACCTTGTCGCATCAAAAATCGACACTAACAAAGATGTTTCTACCCGTTTGTTGCTGAATAAATTCTATTCAAATAAAGAATTATCATTCGGCCAACCCAAAGCTTCGTAACACTACACCTATGCTTAGTATCAAGAACAGCCCGTGGTGCTCCCACATGTTTCACATTTCAGGCAGGTCCCATTACGGACCAGGGTTAGGTTTCCGCAAACAGGACATGGGTCGCCTTCGTAGCCTTTCATGCGCGCTTTCTTTGCATCCTCTTTTGGCTTGAATGCCTCAGCCGGGGCTGTGGTGGTGCTTGCTGGTGCTTTCCGCTCGGTATCACGTTTTGCCTTGCCACTCTGTGTACTCGTAGCGTTGAGGTCTTCCGGTTTCACTTGTCCTAGGTCAAAGCGGTCCTGATACGCGATTGCAAGGTCGCGGAATACATAATCCAAGACGCTCGTTGCCATTTTGATGTACTCGTGGCCCTGAACCATGCCGTTTGGCTCAAAACGGCTGAAGGTAAACGCATCCACATATTCATCCAGGGGCACTCCATATTGAAGGCCCAAGGATACTGCAATGGCAAAGGAGTTAAGGAGGCTCCTAAACGCAGCACCTTCTTTATGCATGTCGAGGAATATTTCCCCCAGTCGGCCGTCGTCATATTCGCCGGTGCGCACGAACATCGAGTGTCCGCCGATTTTTGCTTTTTGGGTATAGCCGGAGCGCCGGTTGGGTAAGCTCTTGCGTATGCCTACCGTTCTGGTTTCCTGCGCTGCGGGCTGCGGTTCAAGCTGTCGTGAGCCTTGCTGGATGGATAAGAGGGCTTCCGCTAAGCCGTCGTTACCGGATGCCATGGAGGACAGCGGCTGGGACAGTTTAGATCCGTCGCGATACAGGGCTATGGATTTTAGCATGCTCTGCCAAGCAAGCATGTGTGCGCCTTTTACGTCCTCATATCCTGCGTTGTTAGGCATGTTGATGGTTTTTGAGATAGCGCCGGTGACGAATGGTTGGGTGGCGGCCATCATGGCGACGTGTGCCTGCCATGCGATTGACCGAGTGGATGTCTTACCTGATGGGGTCGCGGTGTCGAAAACCGACAGGTGAGCATTTTTTAACCCTGGAGCTCCTTCTACACCCATGGTGCCGCATGCCCACGTTTCTGCTTCTTCGATCTCCTGATCGCTAAAGCCAAGGTGGCTTAAGAGATTAAAACCTGAGCGGTTTCGAACAGACTCCTCTATGCCCAGCTTATCGAATAAGTCTGACCCAAGCGTCCATGAAGTAAAGACCGCATCAAAACCCATTGCATCCCGCAGTGCCTTCTCTATTTTTTCCATGCTGTCTATAGGTATGCCGCGTGCCATAAGCGATTCTGCGGATACTCCCGGGGCTTCTACGAGGCTTCCTCGGCCAACTAGGTGCGCCCTTACGGCTTCTATTTCGGTTTCGCTGTAGCCCAATGCCCGCAAAGCAGGCTCTACTGAACGATTTACGATTTTGAAGTAACCGCCGCCGGCTAGTTTCTTAAACTTAACAAGCGCGAAGTCTGGCTCTATGCCCGTGGTGTCGCAGTCCATGAGTAGGCCTATGGTTCCAGTTGGTGCTATGGCAGTGGTCTGAGCGTTTCGGAATCCATGCTCGGAACCCAGTGCTAGGGCTTCATCCCAAACGCTCTGTGCGCATGCAGCCAGATCTGGGTCGGTTTTATCGGCCTTGAGTCCGCTCGGTTTCACGGATAGCTTTTCGTATTCGGCACTGTCAGCGTCATACGCAGCTCTGCGGTGGTTGCGAATAACACGCAGCATATCGTCACGGTTGGCTTCGTATCGGGCAAAGGGGCCAAAGGCTTGTGCCATGCGCGCCGACTGGGCGTAGCTTTCGCCGGTCATGATTGCAGACAGGGCTGCTGCGGTGGCACGGCCTTCCTCCGAATCGTATGCAAGGCCCATGAGCATAAGGAGGGTTCCAAGGTTTGCGTAACCCAGTCCAAGCGTGCGGTAGTCGTAGCTTTTGCGCGCAATCTCTTTGGAAGGGAACTGGGCCATGGCAACGGAGATTTCCAGAATGGTTGTCCATATGCGCACCGCGTGGCGGAAATCTTCATGGTTGAATACTCTGCGCTTATCGTCGTAAAACGTGGTCAGGTTGAGCGATGCCAAGTTGCAGGCCGTATCGTCAAGGAACATGTATTCGGAGCATGGATTTGATCCACGAATCTGCCCATCGGCCGGGCAGGTGTGCCAGTCGTTAATGGTCGTATGGAACTGTAGCCCAGGGTCTGCGCACTGCCAGGCTGAGCGAGCGATTTTATCCCATAAAAGCCTCGCTTTAACCAGGCGGACGGTTTTTCCGCCCTTACGCATGGTAAGAGGCCAATCCTTATTTTTTACGACTGCCTCCATAAACTCATCCGTTACGCGCACGGAGTTATTGGAACTTTGTCCGCTCACCGTGTTGTACGCTTCGCCTTCCCAGTTGGTGTCGAACTCACTGGCTGTTAGGTCGGTTTCTCCTTCTGCCATGCGCCTGAGCAACTGGTACAGGTAGGTAGGCGGCACGCCGTCTTCCAAGGCTTTGGCCGAGGCTATGGCCAAAGCCGGATTCTTGTCTAATGAAAGCCGGTCCGCTTGTGGAATGTCCTGGCGTGCGCTTGCATCCTGAAGGGCTTTGATCGCACGGCGTATCGCTTTACTGCCTGCAACCATCGAAGCAACCTTGTGTTCTTCCTGGCTTTTCCAGTCTACAAAGCGCTCTATGTCCGGGTGGTCCGCGTCCAAGATGACCATTTTGGCTGCACGTCGAGTCG
>JAKQNL010000002.1 GCA_029565815.1 Spirochaetota bacterium
GTCGGACTTAAGCGCAAGAGCCAATGCTTCCGTATCGGTGGAAAACCAGCGCGGGTGCTCGCCTATGCCGCAAATCGCTTTCACTTCCGCAAGGCTCAATGCGGAGCCCGGCGCCAGCTCGATGTGCCGTATCTGTGCGAAGGGCACGAGAGCCGCTAGCACTGCTAGTCCTATTCCAGCAAACAGTAAAAATACCGACGCCTTCCCATGCATCGAGCTCTTGCCCCTTATCCGAGCTTTTTGTCCAGCATGCCTACGCTGGAATTTATGAGAGCCCAAAGGCTGTTCTCCAGAAAGACTCATGGGGCATTCGAAAACGGCGTAATCACCCATGCAGTACCTCTTTTTGCCGCGAACGGCGTGTAGCATTGCCTATAAGACCGGCAGCAATCGCAACGGATATGAGCGACGAACCACCGGAAGAAAACATGGGCAACGGTATGCCGGTTGCAGGCACGGCACCGGCGCTTACCAGCACGTTTACCAGCACCTGTAAGCCCAAATACGCGCCCATACCGAAACACAGGTGCGATGCGAACAAATCTTCGCTTTTTACAGAGAACGACCATGCCCGGTACAACACCGCGGCCCACAGGACAAACACGACAAGCACGCCTACAAAACCAGTCTCTTCCGACCAGGCGGCAAACACAAAATCGGAATGCACTTCCGGAATGCTGCCCAGTTTCAGCGTGCCCTGGCCTATGCCTTTGCCCCAAAGACTGCCGGCCCTGATGGCCCGCGTGGAAGCGTTCACCTGGTAGGACAGCGCGGCAGGGTCGAATGACGGGGCCAGAAAGCCAACCACCCGTTTAAGGCGGTACGGGCTGGTAAGTACCGACAGAACCGTTAAGGGTAGAGCTACGCTTGCTGACGCCAGGAAAAATACCAGCGGCACTCGGGCAACCCAGAACATGATGATCGCAAGCGATGCAACAAGGAGGGCGGTGGAAAAATCGTTTTGCAGCAATATGATGAACGTGCCAAGACCGGCCACCACCAATGGCGGCAAAACCGAATTGGCTACATCGCCCAAACGCTCGGCTTTTTTTGACAAAATATGCGCAAGGTACAAAACCAGCGCAGGCTTGAACAGTTCGGAAGGCTGGAACATAAGCTGAGCAAAACCGAACCAGCGGGACGCGCCGTTTCGGGTAATGCCAATGCCCGGCAAAAACGGCAGCACCAAAAGGAGCAGCGCCACGAGCATAGCGGTTCCCGCCTGCTTGCGCATGAAATCCATGGGCAGCGCGTATGCCAAAGAAAAAACCGCAAAAGCGGGGATATACCACAACAGCTGGCGGAAGGCAAAATAACCGGGCGCCCTGCCAAGAGCCATGGCGTAGCCGTAGGAAGCGGAATACAGGTTCACCATGCCAAGCCCGGCAAGCAGCGCGAACGCTCCAAGCACCAGGGCATCGCCTGAGAATTTTCCGTATGCCTTTTCCATGGACAAGCCGCTAGCCACGATTATTCCTCAGCCTACTGGATTTTTAGCGTAGAAAGTGCGACGAGGGCAAAGAGCCCTCCCAGTATCCAAAATCGTATGACCACCTTGGTTTCCTTCCAGCCGGACAGCTCGAAGTGGTGGTGCAAAGGCGCCATCTTGAACACGCGCTTGCCTTTGCTCAGCTTGTAATAGGCTACCTGGATGATTACAGACATACCTTCCAGCACCATGGTGCCGCCCATGATAAAAAGGAGCATTTCCTTTTTTATGACCAGCGCAATAAGCGCTATGACGCCGCCTAAGCTCAGCGAGCCTACATCGCCCATGAAGACTTCGGCCGGATGCGCATTGAACCACAAAAAACCGACACAGGCTCCAAGGAGCGCAAGCACGAACACGGTAAGCTCGCTTGCGTCGCGGATGAACGGAATGCCCAAATACGATGACCAATCGGCGCGGCCGGAAATATAGGTTATAATTCCTAAAGCAATGACCGTCATCATGACTAAGCCTATGGCCAGGCCGTCCAGGCCGTCGGACAGGTTTACCGCATTGGACCACCACACCACAAAAATCATGGCCAAAGGCACGTAAAAAAAGCCCAGATCCACAACGGCATCTTTGAAAAACGGAACATACAACAACGTCGTAGATTCGGTCGGATCCAGATACAGAGCCATGACCGCTGCACCAGCGACCAAAAACTGCCCTGCAAGCTTTGCCTTTGCCGACAAGCCGTCGGAATTCTTCTTCTTGATTTTAAGCCAGTCGTCCATAAAGCCGACGCCGCCAAAACCTACCATGGAAATCAGGCATATCCAGGTGTAGCGGTTAGACAGATCCCCCCACAACAGCGTTGCTATGATGACCGCTGCCAGCACCAAAAGGCCGCCCATGGTTGGCGTGCCGGTTTTTGCAAGATGGGTTTGAGGGCCGTCGGCACGCACCGACTGGCCAAACTTGAAGGATCGCAGCCGCTCGATAATCCACGGACCGAACAAAAAGGCAACCAGGAGCGCGGTTACTGCGGCATAGGCCGAGCGGAAGGTAAGGTACCTGAATACGTTAAGCGGTGAGAAATACTTTGCAAGAGGATATAACCACTCAAGAAGCATGACAACCTCCACCGCTTTGCGCTTCGGGCACTATGTGTTTGAGCACTCGTTCCAGCGCCATAGACCTGCTGGCTTTTAATAGGACTAAATCTCCGGGCTTAACGTTCTTGACCAGGGCGGCTTCTAGCTCTTCGTAGCGCTCGTAGTATGAGCATAGAGCCTTTGCTCCAGCTGCCAGGGCCGCTTCGTACGCATCCTTGGCTTCCAGCCCGTAGAACATGAGCAGCGCGGCGCCGCTGTGCGCCGCGCTAGCGCCCACGCGGGCGTGGGCGCCGGGGCCTTCGGCCCCGAGCTCCTTCATGGACCCAAGCACGTAAATGCGGCGCCCAGAAACCGTCGCTTGGTCGCAGAATTCCATCGCGGCCAGCGTGCTCTGCTCGTTTGCATTGTAGCAATCGTTGACCACCGTTATGCTGCCCTCTATAACCTGACTGCGCCCGGGCAATGCTTTTACAGAAGCCAGTCCGTCGCACACTGCGCTTGTAGGTAGATCCAACACCTGTGCAAGCTTCATGGCTGCAAGGGCATTTTTAAGGTTATGGGCTCCGGGCAAGGACAGGGTAAAAAGCTGTCCGTCGTAACGTATCTCCCAGCCGAGAATACCAAGGCTACGGGCTCCTTCAAACAAGGCCACCGATCGCGGCCCGAAGAGCTGAACACTGCCGGCAATATCTCGAACAAGGAATTCCGCATAGTCGTCGTCTTCCGGCACAAGGAGCGTCTGTGTTCCGTTAAACTGGCTGGCTATGCGTTTTTTCTGCTGTGCAATGGCATCACGGCTTCCGCCCAAAAGGCCTATGTGAGCGCTGCCTATATTGTTGATAACAGCTACATCGGGCTCGTACATGGTCGCAAGCATATCCATCTCGCCTGGCTTGTTGATGCCCATCTCAAATACCGCAGCTTCATGCGTTTTGCGTATAAGGAAGATAGAAGCGGCAAGTCCTATGTCGGAATTGAGGTTACCCGGATTGCGGATGACACTGCGGGTGCGCGCAACAACCGATGCTATCATTTCTTTTAGCGTGGTTTTTCCGGAAGATCCGGTAACGCCTACACGGAGGAGTGACGGAAATTGCATGCGCCATGCACGTGCTGCGGCTTGAAGCGCAGGCAGGGTATCGGGCACGGCTATGACGGGAACATGGGCAAAAGCCGGGTCTAAACGGCCTCGATAGTCCCAGAACGATTGGGAAACCAGAATAGCGGCAGCTTTGGAAGCAGCTGCCTGTGCAGCGTAATCGTGGCCGTCTGTGCGCTCGCCTTTGAGCGCTACAAACAGGGCATGGGGACCGGCAGAGCGGGAATCGGTTTCCACACGGCCAAAGGCTCCGTCCAAACCGTTTACCACCGTGCCGCCCGAGGCCTGTGCGAACCACGCTACGCCGCAGTAATCATCCATCCAGTTTCTCCCCGCCGGGTCCAACCCGTATCCTCACTGTCGTTTCCGGGCTTACCATACGGTAACCCGCCGCCTTTGCCATGGACTCGCCTATGCGAGCCCGGGAACCGGCAACGGCTATATTCGCAAGGAGCTTTCGGTTTTCCTGCACCCATTCCGATTGGGACTTTTCCAAAGCCCGTACCTCGGCCACAACGGCCTGGTACCGGCCGCTTTGAACAGCCACCAGGAACAGCATGCAGGGGATGGTTAGGAGAGCGAGAGGAAGAAGGTATCGTTTCATGGCCCGACTTTCCGGGCAAGCGTTGTGGAAAACCTAGTCGGCGGCCCTTGCCACACGGAATTTAGCACTCCGCGAAGCCGGATTGGCCGCCACCTCGTCCTGCCCCGGTTCCAATGGCTTCCGGGTTACCAGGATAAGGCCGCGCTTGCCCTCTGTCCGAGGTATCGGCTCATCCCGCCCGCCACTGTAACCGGCTCGCTTAGGTTTTACCTCACGCTCGCGGAATGCGAGCTTCACGATCCTGTCTTCCAGGGAGTGAAAGCTTATGGCACCTAAAACTCCGTTGGGTTCCAGGCATTCTATCGCGTCGCCAAGAGCCCGGCTAATACGCCCAAGCTCGTCATTGACCGCGATACGGAGCGCCTGAAAACTTCTGGTTGCAGGATGGACCCTGCCGTAGCGTGCCTTGGCCGGTACAGCGCCGCGGATAATATCCGCCAGCTGCCCCGTAGTCTGTATACCGGCCCTGCCCCGTT
>JAKQNL010000016.1 GCA_029565815.1 Spirochaetota bacterium
AGGCCTTCAGCTATGCTGTAAGTAAGCGGCATGAATATCATCGTAAGGAAGGCCGGTATGGATTCAGTGTAGTCGTTTAAGTCCAGGTCCTTTGCCGGAGCTAGCATGAACAAACCGACCAGTATGAGGGCCGGTGCGGTAGCGGCTCCGGGAACCAGCAGGAACACAGGCGACAGGAAAAGAGCCAGTCCAAACAGGCCGGCGGTAGTAAGAGCGGTAAGGCCCGTGCGTCCGCCTTCCGCGACACCGGCAGCGCTTTCCACATACGAGGTAACGGTCGATGTACCCAAAGCTGCACCGGCTACCGTGCCGATAGCGTCTGCCAACAGAGCCTGCTTAACGCGGGGAATATCGCCATTTGGCTTTATGAGACCTGCCTGGGTGGTAACGCCAACCAGGGTGCCGATAGTGTCGAAAATATCTACGAACAGGAAGGTGAAGAACACCACAAAGAAATCGAAGGTGAATATTTTGTCAAACTGGAACTGGAACAGAATGGGCGCATCCGGCATCTGAACGGCCTTAAACCCATCGGGGATAGCCGTAACGCCTAAGGGTATGCCGATAACGGTGCTCGCAAGGATGCCAATTAGTAAAGCTCCCTTAACCTTAAATGCAAGAAGGCCACCAGTAATGGCAAGGCCTATGATAGCAAGGAGAGCTTTGCCCTGGGTAATATCGCCCAAACCCACCAGCGTTGCGGGATTATGCACCACGATGCCTGCGTTCTGCAGTCCTATGAACGCGATGAACAAACCTATGCCAACAGACACGGCCTTTTTGATATTGGCCGGTATGGATTTAATGATGGCTTCGCGTATGTTGAACAGCGACATGAGTATGAACACGATGCCTTCGAGGAATACCGCCGTTAAGGCAAGCTGCCACGAATAGCCCATGGTAAGCACCACGGTAAACGCGAAGAACGCGTTCAAACCCATGCCCGGTGCTAAAGCTACAGGCAAGTTTGCTATGATGGCCATGACTGCCGTTGCAATAAGAGCGGACAGGGCTGTAGCCGTGAACACGCCGCCTGCGGGCATACCCGCCTGGGACAAGATGCCGGGGTTGACGGCCAGGATGTAGGCCATAGTCATGAATGTTGTGATACCGGCCATCACCTCGGTTTTAACCGTGGTGTTGTGCGCTTTGAGTTGGAAAAACTTTTCCACCGTATCGCCTCCTTTAGATAGAATTTCACCCAAGATTACTATCCATCCTTAAATCTCGCAAGCTTTATCTGTCGGCGTTGACAAGAGCTAGCCCTCTGCTACAATGAAAACAGCGCTGGAGGCGTTGGCCACTATGCTGAGCTGCGATTACATACAAGCCGCGCGCGGACTCCTTCCGTCGGATACAGAACTGGCCCACTGCCGGGTTACGGATTTTTTCCGCAACATCATCGTGGAAGATGTTTCTGTCTATCTGTACAAGGGTTATATCGTTGGCGTAGGCGATCAATTACCAGCAGCTAGCCGCGTGGACTTGGACGGCGCATACCTGTGTCCAGGCCTCGTCGATTCCCACGTGCATATCGAGTCAAGCCTTTTGTCGCCAACGGAATACGCCCGCCTGGTTTCCCCACGCGGCACCACCGCCGTAGTAGCCGATCCACACGAAATAGCCAATGTCTTAGGATACGATGGCATGCTGTGGATGCTCCGGGCATCGGAAGGCCTACCTATAAGCATGTACTTCATGGCGCCATCCTGTGTTCCGGCTACCGGTTTTGATACAGCCGGCGCAAGCCTCCAGGCTGCAGACCTTGCAGCATTCACTATGGACAAACGCATTTTAGGCCTAGGCGAGGTAATGAACTATCCGGGCGTACTGGCTTGCGATCCGCAGCTGATGGAAAAACTTTCGCTATTCTTGAATAGCCATGCGGTCATAGACGGACACGGCCCAGGTTTGCGCGGCAAGGATTTATCCGCGTATGTGCTTGCTGGCATCCATAGCGACCACGAGGCAACAAGCCCAGCGGAAGCGCTGGAAAAACTGGGCAAGGGCATGTGGATTATGGCTCGAATGGGTTCCGGCGCACGGGACCTGGAAGCGCTCATTCCGGCGATGAACGCGGATACCTGCCGTCGCATGCTCCTGTGCACCGACGACCGCCACCCCGAAGATTTAGCCGGCGAAGGTCATATCGACGCTGCTATACGCGCGTTGGTTTCGGGCGGCATCCCGTGGATGGATGCGCTACGGATGGCATGCCACAATCCGGCAAGCTATTTCGGCCTCAAGCAGCAAGGCGCCATAGCGCCAGGTTACAAAGCCGACCTGGTCGCATTCCGTGATCCCCATGAATTTTCCGCTAGCCTCGTCTACAAGGCAGGCACATTAGTTGCCAAGGACGGTTACAGCACAAGCGAGCCGACTGGCATGCCCGGGGCCACAGCATCCCCGCCTCCGGCCCGGGATTCGGTAAACATAAAATGGCTTACCAAAAGCGATTTTGTCATACCGTGGCAAAGCGGCAAGGCTAGAGTTATCGAATGTTCCCCTGGTAGCATAGTAACCGGCCACGGCCTTACAGAACCAAGCCAGGAAAACGGCGTGTGCGTTTCCGACACGGCAAGGGATATCCTACGCATCTATGTCATTGAACGCCACACCGGTTCCGGTGCCATAGGCAAAGGTTTTATCCGTGGCCTTGGATTAAAGCGTGGAGCTATTGGCTCTACGGTAAGCCATGATTCACACAACATGATCATAGCGGGTGTTGACGACGAATCTATTTTCAAGGCAGCGCGTAGGCTCAATGCGATGCGCGGAGGCTTTGTGGCCTGCGAAGGAGATGATGTTATGGCGGAACTTGCGCTACCTATTGCAGGGCTCATGAGCGAAGCGCCGTCGGAAACGGTCATTGCCGCCATGGAACAATTTGCCCGCTACTTCCGGGAAAACGAAGTCCCGGGCTCCTCGCCGCTTATGAGTTTGTCCTTTATGGCCTTGCCGGTCATTCCATCGCTAAAGCTATGCGACCAAGGACTCGTGGACGTAGACCAGTTTCGCATTGTGCCGCTTTTCGTAGAGCACTCAGGTAGCGCGTGAAGATTCCGGCACGAGGCCTTGCCAGTTTCCCGGTCAGAGCATAAAGTCGATATATGGAAAAAAACCCAAACAGGCAGGGAAGTTTTGAGCTCTTTTACCGAGCAGGCTGGGCATATCTCACCGTTTATCCGCCGGATGGCCATAGGCGCGAACTGTATCCGGAAGACATAGAAAACCGCATGAAGCTTTTGGGCATGCCGCCTGTAAGCGCTCGGACGATACGCCAGTGCATAGACGAAGCTACTGGTCAGCCGGTAGCGCTAGCCGAGTGGCCGGCAGGCCAAGCCCTTGCATCAACCATGAGCGTAACAGTAGAAGCCGACGCAATGAGCGCAGCTATCGTCATAGAAGCGCCAAAAAAAGGAGCTGCAGCCCCTAGCCTGCAGGATGTGCTAGCCCAGTTGCGGCAGGCAGGCGTAGTCCACGGTTTTCTGGAAAGTAATCTGCAAACAGCGCTTCGCACGCAAGCCTATGGCACAAGCATACAGGCCGCCGCCGGAACAAAACCCGTATCAGGGCGCGGCCAACGCATCGCCTATCGTTTTAACGTTAACCGCGGCAAGCCATACTTGGAAACGGACTTTGGGCGCATCAACCTGCGGGAGCTCAACTTTATAGAAAACGTTAAGACGGGTGACCTTTTGGCGGAACTGGAAGCTCCGATACCCGCTTCGGACGGGATGACCGTTACCGGAATCTGCATACCGGCCGATGCGGACATGCGCTCGGTCAGTCTATCGCCTGGCCAAAATACCAAGCTAAACCCGGAAGGCGACAAACTGTTTGCATCCATAGATGGCAATGTACGCATGTCCGGCGACATGGTTATGGTGGAACCGGTCATCGTTGTGAAAAACGTGGACTATAGCACGGGGAACATTCGCTTCGACGGTTCGGTGGTGGTAGAAGGATCGGTGGCCGACGGTTTTAGCGTGGAAGCCGGTGGCGATATTCAGATAACTAGCGGCGTCGGCAGGGCGAACCTAACAGCAGGCGGCAGCATACTCCTAAAAACCGGCATGAACGGATCGGGCAAAGGAGTGATACGCTGCGGTTCCGACCTGTTCGCAAAGTTCCTGGAAAGCTGCTCGGCCGAAGCCGGCGGATCTGTATTCGTGGACGAAGCCATCATGAATTCCAAAGTGCGCTCCGGCCTTCACTGCGTTCTGGGCGGCCGACGGGCGGAAGTCATGGCTAGCGAAATCATAGCTGGTGGCAGCTTTTGGTGCAAAAAACTAGGCCATTACAACGAGTCCAACACAAGAATTTTTGTCGGCGTACTGCCGCGTATGCTTTTGGAATACCGGTCCATCTTGGATGATATGGAACGAATCCAGAAGGAATGGGATAAAAGCGATGAACAGGCCACACAGGCACGCAAACTCCTTGAAACCGGCAACCGTGATGAAAGGCTTGTGCTCGCGTGCCAGCAGCTTGACCAAAAAACGGCCGAGCTTGCTGCTCAACGTGCAGCCCTTAAAGCCAAAGCGCCGGGCCTAAAGGAGCGCGTAAGCGCCGCACGATCCAGCATGGCGGTCATCGAGGACAATATGTATCGCGGTTCTATCATCACCTTCGGACATAACGAATACCGGCCGCCCGATGCAGGAATACGCAAACTAGTCCTTCGCTGCCGTGATGGTATTATGCAGGAAGGCGCCTTCGATTACCGGGACAAACCCAATCTAGAATTTCCCGTCAGCGCTAGTTAAGGAGCAATTATGGAAAAGCAAAACATCATCGAAGCACTGTGCGTTCCAAGCGCGGTAACCGTATACGCAGACCGAGCGCTGGTAACACGGCGAATAAAACTTAGCCTGCCTCAAGGTAAATCCTTTGTGCGCTTTACCGAATTGCCAGGCTGTGTGGATCGATCAAGCATACAGGTGCGCGGGCTTGGAGGCTTTACCCTGCACGATGTGCGCGTCGAAGAGCAGCAACTGTCGCAAGAATTCTCCCCACAAATCCGCGCTATTTTGGACAGGAAAAGCGCATGCATGGACAGGCTTACGCTGGCTCAGGACGCGCTACGGCTAGCCGATGCTGAGCGGCAGTTCCTATCGGACATGGCAAAGGGCATAAGCGCCGGGCGGCGTGAACAAACCGTGCCGGACGCGGCAGCCTGGGGTTCCCTTGCAGATTTTTACCGTGAACGAAATGCTACGCTGGATGCGAGCACGCGCGAGGAAAAAAAACGCGAAGAACAGGCTAAGGCGGAACTAGATGCTCTGGAGCGCGAACTAAGCGGCATGAATATGGATAATTCCAAAACGATGCTACAAGCCCTCCTTGTGCTGGAAGCCCAGGCTGCAGGCGACGTAGAAATCGAATTGAGCTACCTGGTGTACGGCCCCTCGTGGCGGCCGGATTATGTGCTTAGGGCGGAACCTGCCAACGGCCGGGTGCAGCTTTTGTACCGGGCCTATGTTATGCAAAATTCAGGTGAAGCCTGGAATGATGTAGAACTGAGCCTGTCCACGGCCTCCCCCTCTGCAGGCGGCCAAGCCCCGGAATTATCCCCCTGGTATGTCGATGTTATGGCGCCTCCGCCGCCGCTTCCCATGGCAAAATCCATGGTTTATGCGGGTTCACGGTCTTCTGACATGGTCGAAATGGCCATGAGCCCTGAGGAGCCTATGTACCTGGCCGAAGCTATGGTAAGCGAACAAACCACAAGCGCGCTATTTTCTGTAGCGGATCCGGTGAGCATAGGCGACGACAACCAGGAGCGCAATGTTACCATCATGGTGCGGTCCATGAACGCAGTCTTCTCGTGGGAAGCAGCCCCCAAGCTATCGCCCTTTGTGTACTACCGAGCTCAAATCCAAAACGACAGTGGCGTCCCACTCTTGCCAGGCACGAGCCATATCTATGTGGACGGATCCTTCGTCGCAGACGGTAATCTACCCGAGGTGCAGCCGGGCGGACTGTTCCATGCGGGCCTAGGTGCCGACCCGGGCGTGAGCGCCAAGCGCGTGTTCATCAAATCACGGGATGAAAGCGCAGGGCTTGGAGCCAAGCGATCACGCACAACCTGGGAATACAAACTGGAACTGAAAAACTCTACCCGTCATGACGTAGCGCTACGCATGACGGACCAGCTACCCGTCCCCCTCAACGAGCAAATTACCGTAAAGCTTCTAAGCCCAGCATACAGCAAAGACACGGACAGCCTAAAAAAACTGCAATCGGATATCTTGGAATGGAATCTGCTCCTAGCACCCGGCGAGTCTAAAAGCATAGGCTTGAGCTATTCGGTGGAATATCCAAAAGGCATACGGATAAGCGGTCTGTAGTTCATCCCAAAGCTTCGTAACACTAGAAAAAGCTTGCGGCACTAAACGTTTATGTAGTAGTATTAGCCAGGGGCACGCTCATGGATACCGGTTCCAAGCTGGCAATACTGGCAGATTCGGCAAAGTACGATGCGTCGTGCTCCACCTCGGGCAGCGCTCGGGAAACGCAAAAAGGCGGCATGGGCAACTGTGCCGCAAGCGGTATATGCCACTCCTGGTCGGCAGACGGTCGCTGCGTATCCATCCTCAAGGTGCTGTTGTCCAACGCATGCGCGTGGAATTGCGCATACTGCGTGAACCGCCGTTCCAACGATTGTCCGCGCGCAAGCATGGATCCGGAAGAACTGGTGCGGCTCATCATGGATTTTTACCGGCGTAACTATATCGAGGGAGCATTCCTGTCTTCTGCCGTGCTTGGGGGGCCGGACGCTACCATGGAACGCATGATAGCGGTGGCAAAAACGCTGCGCGTGCGCGAACGCTTTAACGGCTACCTGCACCTTAAAGTTATTCCGGGTGCAAGCGAAGAGCTGGTACAGGAAGCGGCCCGGTGGGCAGACCGGGTTTCCGTTAATATAGAATTACCTAGTTCGGCTAGCCTGGCTACCCTAGCCCCAGACAAAAACCCTGCAGCCATCTTTAAGCCCATGCGCGTGCTTGCGCGGGCAAGCGGTTTTGAGCCACGGCGCATAGTGCACGCGAGCCAGCACAGCATGGCTATCGGGCGCAGCGAGAATACCCATCCCCCTGCTGCCACGCAAAAAACAGAAACAATGCCCGCGCCTGCGCAAGCACAGCCAGGAGCTCCTCCTGTCGGACCGCAGCAAGTGGACAAAGCGTTGGCATCATACCAAGAGCCTGTATCCGTTCACGAAGCCAGAAAAAGCCGGGCACGCGATCCAAAAGCGGCAATCCTACCGGCCGGCCAAACCACGCAAATGGTTATAGGCGCATCACCCGATACCGACCTGGACATTCTAAGCCTTGCGGAAAACCTGTACCTAGCCTATGACGTTAGGCGCGTCTACTACTCTGCATTCATTCCTACCGGGACCGATCCATTACTCCCGGCACTGTCAGGGCCGCCCCTTGTACGGGAACACCGTTTGTACCAAGCGGACTGGCTGTTCAGGTTTTACGGCTACCGGGCAGACGAGATACTGGATCCTTTGTCGCCATCGCTGGATGCGGACCTGGATCCAAAATGCGCCTGGGCCCTGCGCCATTTGGGCTACTTTCCGGTCGATGTAAACCGCGCGGATTACCTGGAGCTGTTACGGGTGCCCGGCATTGGGCCTATCAGCGCCCGGCGTATTCTGCAAGCCAGAAAATCCGCCTTGCTGCGCACAGAACAACTGGGAAAACTAGGCGTGGTCATGAAGCGCGCCCGCTGGTTCCTGTGCTGTTCCGGTTCCAGCCCGAACATAGACGGATACCGCTGGGCAAGCCGCCCGGACAATCCCGATGCCCTGCGCGCAATCCTTGCCGATAGCGCCCCAGATAGTCTTTCTCCCTTACAAAAGCAGTTTGCTTGGGATGAAACAAGCCATGCATAAACCTAGGGGCACGGCATCAGAAACGGGCCAGTGGCAACAGGTAATCCGGCACGACGGCAGTTTCCCCGGTTTTTTGTGCGCTGTAGGCGATGCGCTCAACCATACAAAGGCCTACAAAAATCCGGTTCGCGTGCGTGGTCCACACAGCCTGCCGGAATTGTTTGACCAGGCAATCTACGCTGCACGGGACGATGACAGGGCCTGGGCTGTTCTATCCAGGCTGCAATCTCGCCTTGGCGTAGAGTTTTGCACTCATCTACTGGAAGCATTTTGTTCCACACAGGATGGGGCCGATGAAGCTGCAGCAGCTACATGCATACGCGGATGGGCACAAGGGCCGCAAGCCCTAAACAATCTGACCGATACGGATATCGCGCTCTTTAATGCAGCCGCCCATACCAGTAGAGCCCAAGCCCACCTGTACCTGGGCATCGTGCGCTTCTCCGAACTGTCCGACGGCAGCTTTTACGCGCCCATCAGTCCCGACTGCGATGTACTACCCCTCATAGCGGAACACTTTGCCGCCCGATTCCCATCCATGAACTGGATAATCCACGATACCGGCCGGCAAACAGCAGTGTTGCACCACAGTGGCTCCCCATGGGTTGTGGCCGACGGATTTCGCATAGACCACGAGCTTGGCTTTTCGCAGGCCGAACACGAGCTACGCCTCGTATGGAAACGCTATCACCATGCGGTGGCTATCGAACAGCGGAACAATCCAAAGCTCCAGCAATCAAAACTGCCATTCATATACCGCTCCTGTATGACCGAGTTTCAAACCTAGCATATTCTGGAAATTGTCCCAAGGCACTGTCCTTTTGCCGCGCTTTTTATATACTCTTTAAGAAGGCGCGCTAGCCCCATCCATACGCACGGAGGACATGCAATGGCCATGCAGCTTTCACAGCTGAAAGATTATCTCTTTAGCATGGGACTCCGCTTTACCATGCGGGATAACGACATACAAACCAGCTTCGAGACAAAAAAGTTCATCAATCCGGATCTTGAGCAGAACATCACCATAGTCATAAGTCTTGACGAAAACGGGGAATACCTGCGCATGGTAGCCCAAAACCTGTACCGGTTTCCTGCGGACATGACCGAAGCCCGTGCCGTGTTCAACGCAATCATGTCCGTAAGCTGGAATGACAACTTTGTAAGCTACAATTACGACGATCTTGTGGGCGAAGTCCAGGCAAAGATGGGCTTTCCGCTGGAAGACGGCATGCTTACCAAATTGCAGTTTCAACGCGCTATCAACGATATGGTACAGACCATCGACGATAATGCTCCGTTCATTATGGGATCCACGGTAGAGCTTATGAACTACCAGTTAACCATGCTGAACAGCAAAGACAGTCAGGAACCGGGCCAGGACTTTGACAGCTTTTACCAGAAGGCCGGCGTCGCAAAGCCGAACAGCCCGCCGCACAGGTCTAATCTCAGGCTGGAGGAATAAGCGTGTCCCGATACGACCGATACTCGGAAGGTGCAGTCAGCATACTCATGACCACCCAGGACATGGCCCTACGGCATGGTCGAACCACTACCGATGTACCGGATCTTGCCCAAGCCCTGGTGC
>JAKQNL010000369.1 GCA_029565815.1 Spirochaetota bacterium
GAATCCAGGTAGCGGTGGCTGTCTACTCGGTAGGAAGCCCCTCCTGGGCCCAGTACGACCAGGCGCTGGCGGTCCAAACCGCTTATGGCTGCTACACGGCCTGTGAGAGGCGATACAGCCAAACCCAGGATAACCTGAAGGCGGGAACCACCGGGTGCGAAAGAAAACAACTGCCGTCCATCGGCTGACACGCCTTCTATGAGGCCGTCGACAGTGCCACCGACACTCAGTGCCCCGGTAGAACCGAAAGCGCTCAAGGGGGCAGGAAATTGGTACGACCAGCGGCGGCTTCCGTCTGGGCCGTATGCTAGGAGGGCTGTTCCGTCGGCGGCTGCCGAAAACAGCTCGTCGTGCGCAAAAAATGGAATGCCGGACAGGGCTGCTATGCGCGATCGGGATGTAGCCGAATACAAAGCAGGTTCGTCTAGCAGGGCGTATGCGTTGTCGGAAACCGTAACGCCACCTTGTGCGCTATCGGCAAAGAAAACAGTTCCGTCGGATGAAAAATATCCGTAGCTGCTGCCCGAACTGAAGGCTATGCGTGTACCATCCGGCACGCCGGCAGGCACGCCGCTCTGGCTGCGTCCGCCGCCTGGCACGATGCGTACAGCCCAGCGGGGAAGAGCCGCAAGCTCTGTATCCAGCGGGTACGGAAACAGGAAAAAATAAACCAGCACGGATACACTGGTTAGGAGGAAGGTAAGCGCGAAGCCACCGTGTGCCCTGTCGTCCATCAAGCCTCCCGTATGCTTTTCATCAGCCCGGAAATGGTATATAGTAAGTTCAGGTTCCGTCAACAACTAACACCATATAAGCATGAGCCGCCAATGCAAACAAGGAGCATACCATGGATTTGCAAGCACTGTTCGACACGGCCATGAAAGCATCAAGCGCTTCGTACTCACCGTACTCCAAATTCCGGGTAGGAGCTGCGCTTTTGTGCGCAGACGGCTCGGTGGTAACAGGCACTAACGTAGAGAACCGCTCGTTCGGCCTTACAATCTGCGCGGAACGATCTGCCCTGGTAAGCGCTGTCTCGCAGGGAAAGACGCAGTTTGTAGCCATAGCCATAGCCTGCCCGGATGCAGCCTACCCCGTTAGCCCATGCGGCGCGTGCCGGCAGGTTTTAAGCGAGTTTGCCGACCAAGACATGCCCGTGGTGTTCGGCTGCCGCGCCGATACCGTGGTGCACAGCACCATGGGCGCCTTGTTCCCCTTCGACGCGCTGCACGAGCTTGGGCACAAGGAATAAAATTCCCACAGACCCAATCGCGGGCTACTTACTTGCGGCCGGCTTCCTCTTCCCGTTTTTTCTGGTCCGTCTCCAACTTGGCCGACCATATTTCTATCTTTTTCTTTAGCTCGTCGGCCTCGGCCCGCTCCGCAAAGACTGTATGCATGCGCCTAAGCGCGTTCAGGTACAGTATGGCCTGCTTAAAATCTTCCATCTTGTTGGAGAACATCTCGTATTTTTCCCGGTAGCGGTCCGCGGAAACCTGTAAATGTTTTTTTACAAAACTGATGTACGAGTGGACCACCTGGCGGTTTTGGCTTGCCAGGTCCATATCCTGGAAGGCTTTTTTCATATCCAGCATGTTTTTGGCCACGACGGCGAATTTGGCGTATATCTCGGCGAAGGCCCACTTCCACTTTGAGTTTGCCCCGTAGCCGTCCTCTATCTGCCGTATCGCAAAACCTATCTTGCGTAAAAGGCTGTAGCGGTCCTCGTAGGTAACTTCGGAGATTTCTTCCAGGTTTTTCTCGTAGTCGGAAAAGGGAACGTCCACATACGGGGTGACCAAATCTTCCAGGTACTTGATGCATCGGCCAATGGACTTGCGGGCGTCGGCCAGGTAATCCTCGTTCTTTATGCCCAGTAACGCGACAGACAGGGTGTTGATCAAAATGTTATACGAGGTAAGCACCAGCGTCTCTTCGGCCAGTTTGATACGCACGTAGCCGGAGCCCTGGGCCTGCTGCTTAAGCAGGGTCAAGAGCGTCTGTTCGGCCGCCAGGCTCAAGTCTATGGTCGACTTATATTCTTTTACCTTGGCCGCGTAGCGGTTCCTCTGTTCGAGGGTAATCTTGCCCATCAGCTACCTCGCGTGGAGCCCAATTTTTGTAGGAGATCTTCCGCGTGCGCTAAGGATGCTTGCCCATCCGGATCCCCGGACAGCATGCGTGCAAGCTCTTTGACCGACTGCGCCCGATCCAGTGCATACACACAGGTTACGGTCCGCTCGCCTTCCGCGCGTTTCTCCACCTTGTAATGAGTATCGGCACGCGCGGCGATGGAAGCAAGGTGTGTTATGCACAGCACCTGTTTGCTTGTGGCCAGGGCTGCAAGGTGTAGGCCAACGCCGATGGCGACTTCGCCGCCAATGCCTGTGTCCACCTCGTCGAAAATCATGGTCGGAACGCCGTCCGCTTTCGCAAGCACGCTTTTT
Source organism: Spirochaetota bacterium (assembly GCA_029565815.1). Classification (GTDB taxonomy): domain Bacteria; phylum Spirochaetota; class Spirochaetia; order Treponematales; family UBA12059; genus JAKLIU01. Next base: position 2,448 of record JAKQNL010000369.1, read on the forward strand.
AAGGCAAGCATAAGCCTGGACAGTTCGCCGCCCGAGGCTACCATGGACAGGGGCTTTAGGCCTTCGCCCCGATTGAACGACACATAAAATTCCGGCTCGTCCAATCCGTACGGACCTATGACAGCCTTGCCGTCCACGGCACTTTTCCGCTCCAAGCGCACCGAGAAACGGGCAGCCGGCA